>CAYMXK010000033.1:3394-20954 GCA_964393915.1 uncultured Prolixibacteraceae bacterium | reverse complement strand
GGAGTCGTTAGCACCTATGATCCGGGAATATCTGTCATAGGCAACATTTTTGCCCGCTATTGTCAGGACTGCCATAGAAACAAGACCTGTTTTTAAAAATTTTCTTCGATTAGTTTCCATATATTATAAATTTAAATCTGAATTCTATTGTCAAAAAAATTTCCTTTTCCTTCCCGATAAATTATTTAAAGTATCAGTTAAAATATTACAATCTTCAACAACCTGGTAATCAAACATACCAACACAAGCAAAATCGGCTCCGTTTTCAAAGGCATATTTAAAACCTTCTTCTGGTTTTAATGCCCCTGCTGCCAGTACTTTAAAAGCAATCCATGGTTTGTCGACACTATTCATGTATGCGATGGTTTCTTCGGGTGTGCGGCACCAGTAATTGTCATTGCTATTGGCAATTACATTTGGTTTTGGTTCATCTCCCTGGTACGACCAGTAATTATGCGGATGTAATGTTTTCATATAAAATTCAACCGGGTATCCATTTTCTTCCATGGCTTTTACCACATCAAGTTCGTGTGCACCAATTCCTACTGGCACTCCTTTTCCATGAAAATGTGAAATCCATTTTTCAAATAAATCAAACCGGCCTGCATTTAACCAGCGGTCGGCAATGTTGCCCTGAATATAAACTGCCGAAGCACCTGAATCAATCGCCCACTGCGAATTTGTGATTACATCATCGTCTTTCGGATACGTTTGTGCAAGCCACTGTATGTTTCCTCCCAGTTTCCAATACCGGTTCATTACTTTAATTGTGTCGGATGCGGTTCGTACGATTGCCGTGTTGATTCCGGTTGCTTCGCAAAGACGGAATGTTTCCCAAATTTTTTCATTGGTAAAATAGGTTTTCAACAGTTGCGAAACATAGATAAGATCTCTCGAATGAGCAAAGCCTGCAATTAAATTTCCACCACAAATCAAACGGCTGATTTCAAGATTTCCAATTTTTCCTTTCGGAGCTTTTTCCTTCAATTCACTTAATCCGGCAAAATTTCTTGATTTCACCGAAGCTGATGTAACACCATCAATTTTGAGGCTTTTCTCTTCGTAACTTTCGTAACCGAAATTTTTTAATACGGCATACGAAAAACCACCCAGGATTGGAATTGATATCAGGTTTTTTATTACCCGTCTTCTGTCGAGAGCAGGTAAATCAGAAAACTCAGGATTGTCATTTTTCGGCACTTCAATGGCTCCGGGTTTTTTACCCGCTTTTTTTGTCTTTTCCCATTCAATTAAAAGATTGTCGAAACTAAAAAACCATTCTTTTGGCAGTCTGAAAATCAGAATTAAAGTAATAATTTCAATCAGGTTTTTATTAACCCATAAATAGTTACCCTCAACATTACCCGAAAGGATTAATCCAATAAAGGGAGGTTGTGCAACAAAATATAAAAATAGAATGGCGGCACCCGATACAGCCGAAATACGCGTAAATAAACCAACAAAAAGCCCCATGCCAATAAGAAGTAACCCCCAGATATTTAAAATGTTTACCACCATTAATATATCAGGATTAGAAGCGAGCATTTTGAATAAACCGGAAAAAATCCAAGTTGATTCCAGAAGATACGAGGCGGCTGTCCAATGTGGATTTAAAAGTTTTACCAGTCCTTCATAAAGAAAATGCCAACCAATTACAATTCGAACTAAGGTAAAAAGCCAAACCGGTGGGTTCATTTTTTTCGTCATTTTTGATTGACTTAGGTTATAAATTAAATATCACATTTGAAAAATTTATAGCGAACAAAGTTCGGTCACAGTGCAAGAACTATTTTTTTCATACGTTTTCAGGTACGATAAATGGTTCACGGTAAACCCGGGACAGCAGTTTATCTGCTTCCTTATCATTGACAAATTGCTCGGTTTTCGAATCGAATTCCAGCCTGCGTCCAATGCGTTGAGAAATAACGCCCAGATGTCCCAAAGTAGCAGACATGTGGCCTTCAAGTATATCATTGTCGAGGTCTTCACGTCGCCGGCTTCTAACGCAATCAATCAAATTCTTCCACCCGCTGTGCAATTCCTCCGGTGAAAAATCCTTGTCCGATTTTGCCGGACCGGGTTCGTTTTTCCTGCCAAAATAGGTTTTATAGCCGTTGTTAGAGAAGGTCATCCAACCCTCATCGCTGTAAATGAAAACATCGCCCGAGCCCGGTAATCCTTCCGGATGGGTTGAAAGGCACCTGGCTTCATTTTGGATAATGATTCCATCATTGTAGATATAGTCAGCCAAAAGAATATTTGGGACTTCCTGGTCATCGTCCCTGCAATATTTTCCACCAGTGCAATTCACCGAAACGGGATGTTCATTTTTTTGGAGAGCCCATCGGGCCGTATCCATCCGATAGATTCCATTGTTTCCGAATTCGGTTGTAGCACCTGTATCCCAGAAAAAATGCCAGTTGTAAAGAAACCGGTTTTCATTGTAAGGACGATAAGGAGCGGGACCAAGAAACAGATCCCAGTGCAAGCCTTCAGGAATCGGGCTGTCGGTAACTTTTCCGATAGATTCCCTGTAACGATTGGTAATTCCTTTGGCCATGTAAACTTTACCAAGTTTACCATCGTGAATAAATTTGATCCCTTCTTTAACGGCTTTGCTGCTGCGATAGCAGATACCGGCCTGTACAATCCGGTTGTATTTGCGGGCGGCCTCCACCATTTTACGGCCTTCAAAAACAGTAAAGCTCACCGGTTTTTCCACATAAACATCTTTTCCCGCCTGACAAGACATGATGGTCATGAGTCCATGCCAGTGATCGGGAGTGGCAATCGAAATCACATCAATATCTTTATCTGCAAGCACTTTGCGAAAATCAAATTCGGTTTTTGGAGCGACTCCAAATTTTTCCTGGACCAATTTCACATTCGCAGGAAACAAACGCTCGTCCACATCACAAATGGTACTAATCCTCACATTGGGAATTTTGGAGTACGCATTGATGTGTACGATTCCACGTCCATCGATGCTTCCTCTCACACTGGGTCTTTCTCCGGCTATACCTATCAATGCCACATTCACCCTTTCATTGGGGCTGTCGGAAATCATATTTTTGATAAATGACGGAGCTACGATCACCCCGCTTGCCATAACTGTCGAATTCTTAAGGAATTCTCTTCTTTTAATTGGTTTCATATCTTGATTTTTAGTTTAAGTAGGATTTTCAAGCTTTAAACTTCATCCTGAAAGGCTAAAAACAGCGTACGGTAATAATGCATCAACCGCAGGGGTTCACAACTGGAATCAATTTCCGCATTGCAATATCCCTGGTAGCCCGATTCCCTGAGCAATTTCAAAAAAGCCCGGTAGGGATAATCACTGTAAAATTCATGCATATGCACACCTCTAATCCGGTCCTTTATCATATTGAAATTTTTCTCCAGACCCTCTCCTTCCACATCACCCGCCGTGCAGTTCCAATTCACATATACATGATCACTTTGGCTGTAATCCAGAATTTTCTTTATCGCCGGAACCTGATTGGTTCCTTTTCCATGAACACAGACCCTTACATCTACCCCAAGGTTATGGCCAAATTCTCCCACTTCAGCTAATGCTTCTCCGGTTTGTTTCAGCATCTTTTCACTTGACACATCCTGGGCAGATGCATTTGGAAAGACCCGAATACCTATCGCCCCAACATCAGCAGCCAGCTGCAAATATTCTTTAGTACCTTCAATATTTTTCTTTAACTCCGCCGAATCGGGATACCAATACTGGAATGCACTGGCCAGACTAATGGCTTCCAGGGGTGAATCCTTGAACCGTTTTTTCACCTCTGCACGTTCATTTTTAGTAAGGGTCACTTCAATACCATGTTTATGAGTGGTGCGTAATTCTGCATGCACAAAACCTGTTTCCGTACAGTTTTTGATGATCGTCTCAATATCCCAGTCCTTTGCGAGGTTATAGGACATGATCCCCAGTTTTAAGGGGGGCATTTTTATTTTTTTCCCGGTAATCGATTCCGAAGCGGTTACTTTAGGAATTCCAGCAGTCAATGCTGCAGCGCCCAAAGCAGCAGTTTGAATAAATTGCCTTCTGGTTGTTTCGTTCATCATGATCAGTTTGATTTTAATAATTATTTAAGTTATTTTTCAAAAAGTTAAATCTGAATTTTAAAGTATCAATCTCCTAGGGGAAGACCGGAATGCGTACTTCAATCCTTATGATATGGTCTATAGTTTATCCAGCCATTTTGGAGGAGAATCGAGTTATACGATTTTAAATGCGATACCGGGATGTGAGCGATTAATCAGCTTCATCCGTGGACCATCCCGATTTAATTCCACCTCTTTTATAAAAATCCTATCATCGGCTTTTGTGATCAATTGCCAGGTGACCCAAAAAACCCCGCACCATGTTTTTATGAATGCGGGGTTTTAATATTTCAACTGCGATTCATCCTGAAAATAGATTTAGTTATAACCAGGATTCTGAGTCAGAACTGCACCTGAGTTGGCATCAATGGCTACCTGAGGTATTGGCAAGCGCACATGATGATCGCGGATAGCATCTTTTGATTTGGGATTAAAACGTCGTACCCTTTCCAATAATTTTCCGGTTCGAACCAATTCAAAACGACGGTGAGTTTCGCCTAACAGTTCCCTGGCTCTTTCATCAAGGATATAATCTATGGTTACATTTTCGGGAGCAACCGGACTTGCATTGGCTCTCGCTCTCACAACATTGATACTTGCAGCTGCATCCACTTTCTTGTTCTGAAGAAGTTGAGCTTCGGCAAGAAATAAATAAGTTTCGGCCAATCGGATTTTATATCTGTCTTTGAGGTTACTCAAAAAACCTGGATCGTCCGCAGTTCTTCCAAAATTGAACTTGGTCGTTGAAGCATAAAGGGATCCGGTATTCTGGAGTTCCGGAGTGATGGTTACTTTCTGTCCATAATTTGCAGAAGCAGGATTGTTATACCAATAATTCCTTTTGATATTGTAATTGGATGCCCTGATATCCGATGATTCATAAGAATCAAACCACCAAGGCAATGGACGCAGGCGACCAAATCCCCTGCCTCCTAAAGAATCAGCCAGAATCATGCCTGAAACTGCGGAATAATTAGGCACCCAGGCGCGTCTTGACCAGTCGTTTTGTCCATCTTCCTGACCACCACCACCTTTGACTTTATATTCCTGCTGGACTGCCCAGATAGTTTCAAGATTTCCTCCGGCCCGGTTTTGATTATTCTCAACAAACAGGTCAGAATATACATCTCCTGGAGAACTGGCTTTGGGTCCAAAACGTGCAGTCATAAGTTTATATAAACCAGAGCTGATTACATCTTTCGCTGCCTGCTCTGCCAAATCAGGTTTACCTGCCCAAAGGTAAGCTTCTGCAAGCATGTGTTGCGCTGCTCCTTTTGCGATTTTTCCATCTTTTGCTCCTAAATTTGGCAGATGCTGTGCCGCAAACTTAAAATCTTCAATCATGAAATTGACGATATCAGCAACCGGTTGACGGGCAAAATCCAGGCGAAAAGGTTTTTGTGGTTTATCAACAAGTGGCACATCACCATACAAGGCAATCAGTGCCCTGTAATTGTAACCCCTGAAAAAACGTGCTTCAGCTATTGAACGATTCTTATCTTCAGGAAAATCCCAATTTACATCAGGCTTTTCAGCCGCTTCAATAATCAGATTGGCATTTCCGATGGCCCTGTAATGAAAATCCCAATACCCTTGAACTTGCGTATTCGAAGGGTGCAGTTCGTAATTTTCGAAGGGACGACCACCACCCGCCTGGGTTCCTGATATGCAGATATCCGTCCCCAGGAAATAAGGAAGGTAGGAATCTCCGTTTCCACCACTCCACCCCCATTCCTGTTGCACAAGAATGTGCAATCCGGTCAATGCGGTTTCAAATCCCTTTGTGTTCACAAATGTATTTTCAGGCGCAAGGAAACTACGGGGCGTTTCTGCCAAATAATCATCATTGCAAGCAGGAAACATTAGAATTCCTGCCAGCATTACTAATAAAATTTTATAAACTGTTCTCATAGTATTCTATTATTTATATAATTAAAGACCAAGATTAACCCCCACAACAATAGTCCTCGAATTTGGATAAACACCAAACACAGGGGCAGCTTCAGGATCGTAATCCATCCAATCGGTGAACGTGTATAGGTTTTTCCCGCTTAAATAGAGCTTTAGATTTGCAATTCCAAGGTTATCCAATGATTTTGCCGGAAAATTGTAGGATAGGGAGACATCCTTAATTCTTACATAACTGGCATCGCGGTATGTTCCATAGACAATGGGTTCAACTATTCCCCTGGCTGGAAATTCATTGTTTGGACGGTCCTCTCTCCAGTAGGGTAAATCAACCAGATATTGACTTATCAGGCTTTCTTTTAAGATTCCCTGCACAGTATTAATATAGACAGAAAGATCCCAGTTCCCATAAGAAAACACATTGGTCATTCCCCCTACCCAATCGGGAAGCCGAGAACCTAAAATGATTCTGTCTTCAGCAGTTATTTTACCATCCCCATTGGTGTCAGCCAATCTTGTATAACCAGGTTTTGCCGTTGGCATATGCGAACCCGCGATATTGTCACCGGTTTGCCAAATTCCATCTCTTTTGTAATTGAAGTAAACCCTCAATGGTTCTCCGATAAACCAACTGTTGGCCAAATCATTTTTGCCATCACCTCTTAATTCAACGATCTTGTCACGGTTGACTGAAAAGTTAAAGTTGGTTTTCCATTCAAGATTACCAGATTTTACATTGACTGTATTCAGATTGAATTCAAACCCCTTATTTTCAGTTTTTCCAATATTGTACCAAATAGAAGTATATCCGTTCATGACCGGTACCTGGCGGGTCATCAGCAAGTCCTTTGAATAGCTCTTGTAGTAATCCAAATTCCCGGAAATACGATCATCCAACAGTGAGAAATCAAGCCCTATGTTAAACGTAACGGTACTTTCCCATTTCAGGTCAGGATTACCTACTGTACTTAACATCACCCCGTTAACCGAAGTTGGATTGTTCCCGAAAACATAATTGCTAGTTCTAAAGGCATCCAGTGTTTGATAGGGATTGATACCCATGTTGCCATTTTCACCAAGAGATGCACGAACCTTTAAATAATCAATGAATTGAAGGGACTCGGAATCCTGCATAAATCCCTCCTGTGTGGGGATCCAGCTTACGGCCATCGAGGGGAAAAAGCCATATTTGTTATTTGCGCCAAATCCTGAATAACCATCCATACGTGCAGTGGCATTCAAAAAATATTTGGTGTTAAAACTATAGTTTACCCTTGCCATGTAAGACACCAGATCAGTCTCCGTTAGGGAAGAGAAATTCTCCTTGCTTTCGGCAGCCTGAAGAAGGTGGTATAAATTATCATCATTGACATATCCTCTTCCGATTTGCCTGTAAGTTCTCCCTGAAAAACTTTCACGGCTGAACAACCCGGTAAAATCCACATGATGATCGCGGATATCCTTTGTATATTTCAAAATATTTTCCCAGGTCCAACGTTCATCATTGTTATTATTTGTTTCCGCAATCCCTTTGAACTGCGCCCCATAGAAAGTACTGGAAGGCCAGTAATACCCAATCTCCTGGTTGTTATAATCAATACCATAATTCATGCGGTACGACAAACCCTTCAGAAATGGGAAATTAATCTCTCCGAAAAGATTCACAATCGCCCTTTTGGTTTCATTATCAGCCGTCGATCCGTCATTGGCAAATGGATTTAGAAAACCGTAAAACGTGTTGGGAAATTCAGGGAAATGGGTATAACGACCGTTTTCTTCTTTTAACTTTCCATAAGGACTGAGAGACATCACATATCCAAAACCAGGCAGTTTTCCTGAAAATTCACCCACGTTTGAATAAATATACCCTCCCAAATCCTTATTCGTCAATTGAATATTAACCCCCGTTTTTAACCAGTCGTTGATTTCATGGTCTATGTTTGAACGAATGGTAACCCGGTTCATTCCGGTGTATTCCATGATTCCTTCCTGATTCAGGTAGTTGAGCGAGGTATAATAAAAAGTTTTATCACTTCCCCCTGAAATACTTATATTGTGTTCCTGCTGTACGCCTGTTCTTAACACCAGGTTTTGCCAATCAGTGGTTGTGCCAGCGTTGTACTGGGGAAGTTCATTACTATACAGAATTTTCTCGGGTGAAAAATCGGTTACATTTCCCTGGTTTTTGGCAATATCAACCTTTAGCTGAAAATACTGGTCTCCATCCATCATGTCAAGTTTATTTTCAGCACTCTGGACTCCGAAATACCCCCGGTAGTTTATCTGGGCTTTACCTGTTGCCCCTCTTTTTGTTGAAATAATTATAACACCATTGGCAGCACGCGCTCCGTAGATTGCCGCTGCTGAAGCGTCTTTAAGTACGGTAACAGCTTCAACATCATTGTTGCTGATGTCGGTGAGGTTACCTTCAAATGGAATGCCGTCGAGAATAATCAGCGGGTTATTAGATGCTGACAGTGAATTTTCGCCACGGATTCTTAACTGGGGTGAGGCACCGGGAACCGACTGCGTATTTGTAACCACCAATCCGGGAACAGTACCCTGCAGTCCCTGTAATATATTGGTATTTGGCATATCCTGCAGTTTATCGGCCCTTATTGAATAAACAGCACCGGTTAAGTCAGATTTTCGCTGGGTTCCGTATCCGACAGCCACTACTTCTTCAATGCCAATAGCGTCGAAAACCAATGTAACATTTATCGTTGTCTGGTTCCCAACGGCTATTGTTTGCGATTTCATTCCAACAAATGAAAAAGACAAAAATGCATTTGCAGGAATATTGGTGAGTATATAATTTCCATCGGAATTAGTAATAGTTCCGTTTGTCGTTCCTCTTAACACCACGGTAACCCCGGGAAGAGGGAGACCTGACTCGTCGGTTACTTTACCGGTAACGGAATTTGGTTGTTGTGCAGAAGTCATTTGTGAATCACCCCGGGCTTTAATCAGGATGTTCCGGTCTACTATTTCCCAGGTGGCATTTTGGCCTTTCAGAACTTCATTTAAAATTTCATCAATCTTACTCTCCTTTACATTCACCGAAACGAGCTTGTTATCGTCAAAGTTATTGCGGTTGTAAAAGAAGTAAAACTCCGATTGTTTCTCAATCGCATCAAACACGTCTGCTATGCGGCTGCTTTCCAGCTTCACCGAAAGTTTTGCACTTTGCGAATAAACGCTGGCAGTTGAGGAAAACACAGCAGTAACTAAGAATAAAATGCTCAATTTCATAATCATCAACATTTTTTTGACGCAGGAGCAATACGCTTCCCCCCGTTCTGATTTTTTTTTCATAAATTTGAATGTTTTTAATAAATAACTGTTATTACTTCGCACGAAGTCAGTGCAGTTTCTAAAGAGGGAATGCTGGTAACATCTCCCTCTTTTCTTTTCTCTGCTTTTATACGACCTCTAACTAAACACTTCTGAATAAAGGCATGGTATTACTCTCATAGGCAAATATTTTTTGATTATTTATTACTTTAGTTATTTTTTACTCAGCCATACTTCCTTGTTTACTATGTAGTACTCAATTCCTGAAGTGCGCTTTATTTTTTCAAGTGCTTCAATCAGATTGTTGTTGTAGCTGAACATCCCCCGGAACCTGAACTCACCAAGTTTTTTGTCCTTCATTTGGAACCGGATATCATAAATTCGCTCTAATTCTGTGAGCAGGTCCTGCAACGTAGCATCTTTAAAGAGGATTTCACCGTTGCGCCAGGCGCTGAATATTTCGGCATCCACCTTTTCGATTACAATTCCTCTTTTATCCAGATCAAATATTGCCCTTTCTCCCGGAAGGAGTTGCACAGTTTGCCTGGCGGTGTTGTTCAGCTTCATTTCAATACTCCCTTTGGAAAGCACAGCTTCAAACAAGCCACTTTCGGGATAGGATTTTACGTTAAATGATGTTCCGGTTACATTGATACTTGCCATAGTAGTTGTAACCAGAAATGGCTTTTCAACGTTTGGGGCAACATCAAAATAGGCTTCTCCGGACAGGTTTATTTCACGGATTGCATGGTTAAATGTGGCGGCATCGTATATAATTGCAGAGCCCGTATTTACCCAAACCACGGTGCCATCGGGCAATATACATTTTGAAATGTGACCTTTCGGAGAAATAACTTCACAAATTTGTGGTGCCTGACTGGCTGATATATCACGTTGTGAGAAGTAAAAACTGATGGCCAAAGCAAGCGGCAGGGCAAACACAGCAGCCATTTTGTAGAACATTGACTGACGTTTCATTTTCCGAACCTTTCTGGTCAGATCCTGTTTGATGATATCATTTACAGTCTGTTTATCTTGCCTGAAATTTTCATCCGTGATTCCGGGTTTACAGTTTTCCCAGGCCTTCAAACTTATGTTATAAAGTTGTAAATTTTCAGATGAATGGGCTTTCCAGGTGTCCAACTGTGTAGTTTCCTCTGATGTGGCATTTCCTGAAATGACCTTTCCTATTAGAATATCGATGTTGTTTTCGGTATTGTTCACTTTTCTCTATTGGTTCAATTTCACCTAAGACGAAAAACAGAAGTTTTACCCTGTATCGAGATTCACTTTTTTTCAAAAAAAATAATTGACATCAGGTTAATCATCAGTTAATCAGTTAAGTCGTCCCTTAATTTCTTAAGTGCAATTCCCACTTGCATTTCTACAGTTTTAACCGAGATGTTGAGCTGTTTTGCAATTTCAGCATATTTCAGATTATCGAAGCGGCTCATTATAAATATTTCACGGCATTTTTCAGGGAGCAGGTTTATTGATTTGTAAATTCGGTCGCACAATTCTGCCTCTTCAATTAAATTGTGAAATGGGGTCTTTGCCATTTCCGCCGTGGCATAGTCAATTTGCGTAATGTTTTTATTCTTCCGGAGCTGATCGATGGCCCGATTTTTAACTGACTGAAATAAATAGGATTTTATAGAGTGTTCAACGGATAACCTATCACTTTTCAACCATAAATCGACAAAAACCTGCTG
The DNA here is from genome assembly GCA_964393915.1 of uncultured Prolixibacteraceae bacterium. GTDB lineage: Bacteria > Bacteroidota > Bacteroidia > Bacteroidales > Prolixibacteraceae > UBA1413. The sequence continues at coordinate 9,921 of CAYMXK010000033.1, read as the reverse complement.
CACCAAAGAACGCGATAAATCCATATCGGCCAAATACCTGGAACAAAAATAGCATAGCAGGGTATAATAGCTTTCAAACAGTTTATTGAAAGCGGCTTCGTTGCCATCTTTAATTTGTTGAAAAATATGGATGTCAGATGATTTTGTCATTAAACTAATTCCCAGACTTTGCTCATAACCATCAAAAATTTATGATAAAAATAAATCGAATTCAAGCATCAGACAGACACAGCCTTTTACCCGTCTCATTTTTTGAATAATCACTATCTACGTCTTTTCACCTTCAAAGATAAGTTTCTGATCAAATAATTGGTACCACTGCAAGGTATAATTTTCAGAATCTGTTTACGCGATAAATTTCACCCCAAAGATCAACAGTTTTATCCTCAACAAAATTGCAGATAATTTTTCCGGTGATAGGCGCAAGGCTGAAGCCCATCATGGCATGCCCTGCAGCAATCAATAGATTTTTAACTTGTTTTGTTCTGCCGATCAAAGGGAGACCATCAGGAGTTACAGGCCGGAGCCCTTCCCATATCTTCAGATTATCGGCCCTTACTTTTGAAAAGCCGGGAAGTGCATCATGTGTCCGGTCGAGCATTGCCTGCACGCGCCTTCTGTTAATATGGCCTGTTTTCCCGCTAAGTTCCATTCCACTACCCAGGCGCAGTGAATTGGCAAATGGTGTAAGAGCCACTCTGGCCTCGGATAAAATTACCGGGGTTTTCAAATCTGAGAGTGTGTCTGGAAAGTCAATACTGTAACCTTTCCCCGAAATCATAGGAAGGGATATACCTGTTGTTTCAGCTATTTTTTTTGAAAAAAGACCTGCTGCCAGCACAAACTCATCAGCCCTAAAAGAAGATGAAGTTGTTTCTGCTTTCTCAATTTTACCGTTTTGTGTTTTCAGGTTAATGATGGATGATCCATAGTGAAATTGCACCCCCTCTCCTTTCAGGAAATTTTTCAGCCATTCCATATATTTGGTCGGATGCATATGGGCATCGCCTTCGTACCAAACCGCCCCTGCAGCATTGAACTTCACATAAGGTTCATGGTTTTTCAATTCACCGGCATCAAGAATTTTTGTTACAATACCCAGTTCATTGGCCATTTTCGAAATCCCGATCTCCTCCTCAAATCCTTCGGAAGTTGTACAGGTCATTAACAACCCTTTTTCCTGCCATTCCAAATCACCAGGGCATTGACTCCGGATTTCCCTGTATAACTTTTTACTCTCTTCATTCAGGCTGAATAGAGGAAGTGCTGAACGTCTGACATTTTCCGTGGTGGCTGCTTTCATAAACTTTAAGAACCACGGAATTTGACCAAGGTTTTTTAATACCGGCAAAGAAAACGGACTTGTGCTATCGAACATCATCTTAAACCCCGATTTCAGCATGCCGGGAGAAGCAAGAGGTACGAAATGACTGGGAACAATTAATCCGCAATTTCCATGGGAACATCCACCCGTATCCGTCTCCGGGGCAGCTTCAATAATTTCAACCTCATGTCCGGATTTATTCAGAAAGTAAGCACAGTGCAAACCAATTGTTCCGGCTCCGATAATTACAATCTTTTTCTTCAATTTCTCTGTTTATAATTTTCCCACCACCCGGAATCCATAAGCATAGGGATCATCCTCATCGTCAATAATGATGTGGTTATAACCAGTAATCTTTGCCCAGCCCTCAATTCCGGGAATTATGGCATTGTACTTTTCCAATTTCAATTCATGTTCAACTGTTCCAACAAACTGACTTCCAATTACACTTTCGTGTAAAAACCTGGATCCCAGCTTTAGTTTACCTTGCGCATACCATTGTGCCATCCGGGCTGAAGTGCCTGTTCCGCAGGGACACCGGTCAATTGCCTTTTCACCATAAAAAACAGCATTTCTTGCATCAGCCTCCTTTGATATTGGGTGTCCGGTCCAGAGTACGTGACTGAGGCCACTTATCTTTTTATTCAGCGGGTGTTCAAAAGTGTACAGTTCATTCAGGCGTTGGCGAATCTCACCACTGAAAGTGATAAGTTCATCGGCAGTAAAATTCTGCATTCCCGAATAATTAGGCTGCTCATCTACAATGGCATAGAAATTACCGCCGTAAGCTACATCAACCTTTAAATCGCCAAGGTAGGAACTCGTTACTTCCAGACCCTCCTTGTAGAGAAATGATGGTACATTGATAATTTTCACCGATGCAACTTTCATTTTCTCGTTTTGGGTGTAATTGGCAATTACAAGTCCGGCAGGTGTCTCCAGTTTCAAGGTACCCGGTGTTTTGGGAATAATCAAACCCTCCTCAATGGCAATGGTAACCGTTCCGATAGTTCCGTGGCCGCACATGGGCAAGCAACCGCTGGTTTCGATAAATAAAATGCCGGCGTCATTGTCAGGATTTTCAGGCGGAAAAATAAAACTGCCCGACATTTGCTCATGACCGCGGGGCTCAAACATCAGTCCCTGCCTGATCCAGTCATACTCCTGAAGAAAATGCTCCCGCTTTTCAAATATACTTTTACCCCTGAGCGGCGGAATTCCACTTGCCACAACTCTTACCGGATTGCCGCAGGTATGACCGTCGATACAGAAAAATGTTCGTTTTGCCATGATTGAGTATTATACCGGATCTTTAGTCCATTTATTATTTATCTGTCTCCATATTTTGCGCGGGTTGCTGTCCTGTAACTCTTTGGGAAGGAAGGCCTGCGGAAAATCCTGATAGCTTACCGGCCTTACAAAGCGTTTAATTGCTGAGGTTCCAACCGAGGTAAACCGCTGGTCGCTGCTGGCAGGGTACGGCCCGCCATGCTGCATGGCCGAACAAACTTCCACACCGGTTGGCACTCCGTTTAAAAGCAGTCTGCCACACTTGTCACGCAAAACATCTATCATCTCCCTGTACGATTCGAGCTCGTGTTCCTGTGCATGAATAGTTGCGGTAAGCTGGCCTTTTAAGGTTTCCAGTACCTCCCTGAGCTGCATGTCAGAATCACAGGCAACGACCAGACTAAATGGACCGAAAACTTCCTCATGCAAGGATGGGTGCTGTAAAAAATCGCCAGCCGCAACCAGTCCGATGGCAGGAGGCACATTATCTGTAACAGGTCCCTCCTTGCCTTTGCCAATAAGGCTTACTTCGGAATAGGAGAATACCTTCCCGGAGCTCAGGATGTAGTTGCGCATAACTCCCTCGCTAAACATTCTTTGTCCGGAGGCATCTTTAACATGCGCACTTAATTCCAGGATAAATTCGTTAAATCCTTCGGTTTTTACAGTAATTATTAATCCGGGGTTTGTACAAAACTGACCGGCGCCCAGATTTACGGAAGCTACCAATTTGGCGGCAATTCCGGCATAATTGTTTTTTAGGGCATCTTTAAAGATTACCACCGGATTGGTACTGCCCATCTCGGCAAATACAGGAATAGGTTCTTCCCTTTTTGCAGCCAGGTTAACGAGTGCCATACCTCCTGTGAATGAGCCGGTAAATGCTACAGCTTTGGTAAGCTTATGTTTTACAAGAAGTTGACCTGATTCATGACCGGAATCCTGAATTAAGCTAAATGTACCTTCCGGCAAATTCAATTTATCTATCGCTCTATGAATAGCCTGTGCTACCAGTTCACCGGTTTTTGGATGAGCAGGATGAGCCTTAACAATGACGGTATTTCCCCCTGCCAGTGCCGAAGCTGTATCGCCACCTGCAACCGAAAACGCAAGCGGAAAGTTGCCAGCCCCGAAAACTACTACCGGCCCGACAGGTACCAACAAACGCCGCAGGTCGGGTTTGGGAACCGGCTGTCTTCCCGGATCTCCGGTATCTATTGTTGCTTCCAGCCATGAGCCTTCCTCAATCAGGTCAGCAAATTTATTCAACTGGTCGATTGTCCGGCCACGCTCTCCAATAATTCTGGGTTCGGGCAGGTTTGTTTCTGCCACACAGGTTTGTACCAGTTCATCACCCAGGTTTTTTATCTCCTCTCCTATCTGGCGCAAAAAAACTGCCCGCTCTTTTCCCGGTAAGTTTTTAAAATCTTTAAACGCTTTTACTGAATTTTCAAGCGCTTGGTCAACTATTGTATTCAGATCTGTCATAACTTCTTATAATAAGGATGATACGTCGGGACGATTGCTCAATGCAGTTTCTATTATTTTTACAATATTCGCACGTTCTGCACCTTCAATTTTCTTCCTTGGTGCCCTAACATGTTCTGTTCCAATCCCGGTATAAACTTCGGCCAGTTTAATGTACTGCACCAGTTTGGGGTGTATGTCGAGCTCCAGCAATGGCATAAACCATCGGTATAAGGCCAGGGCTTCCTTCAATTTTCCTGCTTTTGCAAGCTGATAAAGTACAACGGTTTCCCTTGGGAAAGCACACACCAACCCTGCCACGAGTCCGTCTCCTCCCAGCAGCAGTGATTCCAGACAAAGGGTATCAACGCCACCCAGGATTTTAAACCGGTCGCTAAAAGCATTTCGCATACGGGTAATATTTGTGAGATCACGTGTCGATTCCTTAACGGCTTCAATATTCGGTGTACCGGCCAATGCCTCAAACATTGGTATCGTAATTTCAATTTTGTAATCCACAGGGTTGTTGTACAAAAGAATGGGCAGGTTGGTTGACGAAGCAACAGCTTTAAAATAGTCAACGGTTTCGTCAGCATCCGCTTTATACAAAAGAGGAGGCAACAGCATCAGGCCGTCTGCCCCATTAGCTTCAGCCTGCCGGGCAGCCTCTACTGCACGTGCAGTGTTTGATTCGGCAATATTCATTATCACCGGCACTTTCTCCCTTTTGGACTGCAATGCTTCCACAAGGGCATATTTTTCTTCAGGATAAAGAGTACTCGACTCTCCAAGGGAACCCCCTATTATAATACCGGAAACTCCGGATTCTATCTGAAAATCAATGTTTTTTACGAAGGCAGGAATATCTAATTCGCCATTCTCTTTAAACTTTGTTGTTACTGCAGGGTAAATACCTGTCCAAGATGGTTTCATTTTTTAATTATTTTTTGTTATGATGCAAATATAAAAGAGATAAATATCCTTTATGTTGCCAATATTATCCATATTTTGAACAATATTACCCTATTTTTGTAATTTATACTAAAAACAGGATAATTTAAGAATATGAGGGCTGTCCGATTTATAATTCCCAAAACAGGAGGAAACTCGTTCCGGGTACAAACCGATTGTGCCCCTCATTTTTACGATACCATCCATTTTCACCCCGAGCATCAGATTACGGTGATCCTTAAAGGGGAAGGGACACGTTTTATCGGAGACCATGTGGAGCGTTTCCAACCCGGGGAGGTCTATTTAATTGGCAGGAATGTTCCTCATGTTTTTAAATGCGATCCGGGTTATTACGAGGGAAACAGCGAGTTGGAATCCTGCAGCATTTCTGTTTTTTTTAAAGATGAAACATTTGGCCCTCAGTTTTTCGAAATTCCTGAAATGGCGCATATCAAACGATTATTGGGGCTGGCAGCTTTGGGAGTAAGAATTGACGGTGAGGACAGGGAGCGGGTGGCAGGGATTTTAAAATCAATTGCAGAACAGGAGGATTTCCAAAGGTTTCAAAGCCTGCTTTCTGTGCTTGATATGTGTTCCCGGTCTGATTCACTAAGGACCCTTTCATCGGTACGATATACTTCTCCGTCGAAAGATTCGGAAAATGAACGTATCAATGTGGTTTTTCAATTCCTCTCCAACAATTTCCGGAAGGAGATTAGTCTCCCGGAGATTGCATCGATTTCGAATATGACCACCAATGCCTTCTGCCGTTATTTTAAGCAACGGACAGGAAAAACCTTTACTGTTTTTCTCAACGAAATGCGCATTGAGTATGCGGCAAAATTAATTGCAGGCAGTCAGGATAATTTCGGGAATATTTCGATAGAATCGGGATTTAAAAGCCTCTCCTATTTTAACCGGCAGTTTAAACGGATAATGCAGCTCAGTCCTACGGCATATCGAAGTAAGTACAGGTAATCGTAAACAATACATTTTTAACCGCAATGGACGCAAGGAGAAACCGAAACGAACGCAAGGAAATACAGTTTATTAAATTCGGAATAAAAGATTAGTAAATAAACAGCCGGTAAAAAATTCAGGGAAGGATCCAATGTAGTAGTCTTAATCCTTCTTCTGGAACATACTCATCGGGGGTGGTTTTATCACTCCACAGAAGGTACCTATCGTAATGCATTGCGGGTTCGATATGTCTTAGTTTTTCAGTTTCCATAATGTACAAGTTTTTCCATTAAAGTATTTTCATTTTTAATGAGTTGGATTTCATCATCAACCACTTTTGCCAGCACTTTTTCAGAAGGAATAACCAATTTGTATTGTGCGGCAAAAAGTTGCTTACGGTCGTTGAGCAATGAGTATTTCACAACGGTTTCATCACTTTGTGAACAAAGGATTATACCCAATGCCGGATTGTCGTCTTTTGGCTTAAGCAGGTCTTCGTACATACGCACATACATATCCATCTTCCCGACATCTT
>CAYMXK010000033.1:0-3384 GCA_964393915.1 uncultured Prolixibacteraceae bacterium | reverse complement strand
AAGAGGTTTCATGTCAAGAAATTCCAGGATATATGGGTCTTTAATAAATCCGGACGGATCAAATGATCCCTTTTCTGTGTTTACCAGTTCTAAATTATTGTTTACTGGTTTATTCGAAAGGATTCGTTGGTAATAATCAGTACGAATCTGACGTTCCAATTGACGTGTACTCCAGTGCTCATTTGCTGCTTCATTCAAATAAAACAGGCGGGCGGGTTCATTTTCCAGCTGAATGATTAACCTGTAATGTGTCCAGCTCAATTGTGAACGCAGTGCGTTCACAATTGGAAACACCAGATAAAAACGTCTCATATAAAACAAGTTGCGCTTGTCATATCCCTTTCCAAAATCATTTGTAAGTCGTTCCGACAACCTTTCAATAAGGTATTCGCCGTAACCGGCGCGTGCAAGGCCAGCCTGCTCTTCTTCCACAATACATCTTCCAATTTGCCAGTAAGTTTGCACCATGGTTAAGTTCACTGCCTGGTACGCCCGGACACGTGATTGCTCAATCAGGGTTTTAATTTCGGCATAAAAGCTTTTAATATCTGCAGTCGGACTCATATTTTTCGCTTCATAGGATTGGTCTTTACTAAGGGTAAAAGTAATAAAATGATTTATAATTTGGTTGTGGCGATATAAAACTGCCGCAACCAAATACATACCTCATCAATCCTTCTTAGGCTGGAACATACTCACGGGACCAGTAGTCTAATTTTGATTCAACTTGGGAACAATTTGAAACTTTTTCGAAACAGTTTCAATCCACGGAAACACCCCACTCTTCTGTTTTGCATATCGTTTCAATTTATATCCCTAAGCAGGTGTTTTGTTTGAAAGTTTAGACTTGGCTCAAAGTTGAAACAAGTCTTAATCCTTCTTCTTTGGGAATATACTCTCGGACAGTAGCCAGAGTTTTCGTCTATGAAACTCCGAGCACATTATCCTAATCCTTCCTCTTCTGGAACATACTCTCGGACGAAAGTTAGGTCATAGTTAAGATATTCTTTGTTACTTCTACGTTCCTCCAATTGCCAGACCTGCCTGCCTTGCGGTTAATTGGACTTTCTCATTTCTTGTCTTCAAAGGATTGACCTTCAGCCTTCACATCTGAAATAAGGAAACCTGCCACATAAAAATCAGGATCGACTTCAACGGAATGGATTAGCTCTCCGGGACTCAGATTTTGCCATTTTTGAGTGGGTTCTAACCAATGAATCTGTCCGTTGATGTGAACCTTCAATTTCATCTGAAACCCCTTGATGCAATTGGCCCAGCGATAGCGCATGCTGCCGTTTAAAAGTGCATATTCAAAAGTGGGAATCCGGGTATCACGGAGATACTGGTCAAAAAATGGCTTTAATTCCAGTCCGGTATGTTCTGACAAATAGTTTTCAATCTGTTCCGATTTTACAGTCTGATGTTATAATTCCTTATTCATTCCTCTGAGAATCTGCCTCCATTTCTGATCGTCGTCAATCAACTGTCTAAGTGTATGAAGCATGTTGGCACCTTTCGCATACATATCACCCGACCCCATATTATTCACTCCATAAGAACCCAGAATCGGACGGTCGTTTGAAATATTCAGCCGGGTTCCGCGACAGTATGCAGCACTGGCTTCCTTTCCCCAAAAATAGTCCACAAACAGATTTTCAGAATAGGCAGTAAAACTTTCATGGATCCACATATCGGCGATGTCCCAATTTGTGATGCTGTTTGCAAACCACTCATGGCCGGATTCATGGATAATAATAAAGTCAAATTTCATCCCGTATCCCGTTTTACTCACATCCCGGCCGCCATAACCATTTTTGAATCCATTGCCATAGGTTACCGAACTCTGATGCTCCATACCCGGATAGGAAACTTCCACCAGTTTAAATCCATCTTCATAAAACGGATATGGTCCAAACCAGTATTCAAACGCTTCCATCAGCTGAGGAACCTGTTTGAAATGTTCTCTCGCCTTTTCGAGGTTATACGGAAGCACCCAATAGTCGAGGTCGAGGTTGCCTTTTTCTCCCTTGTAAACTTCGCCAAAATGGACATAGTTGCCCACGTTGATGTTGACCCCGTAGTTATTAATCGGATTTGAAACAAACCAATGGGAAGTGTTTGTGCCATCGGTATGACGCTCCAGATTCCGTAAGCGTCCGTTGGAGATATTTACCAACGGCTCAGGAACAGTAACACTGATCAGCATACTATCCGGCTCGTCGTAAGGGTGGTCCTTGCAAGGCCACCACAAACTGGCGCCATCACCCTGATTGGCAGTTACAATTAAAAGGTTGCTATCCTGGTCCATGCCCCAGCTTACGCCGCCGTCCCAGGGAGGCCTTTTGCTGATTTTGGGTTTCCCTTCAAATTCAACAAGCAAATAATTTATATCCCCCTTTTTCTGTTCATTGCTCAACTTTACAAACCAGGCATTTCCATCTTTGGTAAATTTTTGGCTGGTTCCGTCTTGGGTAATAGCTGTAATTTTCATTGGTGGCTGGAGGTCGATTTGCATCACTCCATTTGATTCAATCACCTGGTAACCAATTAAATTACTCCCGGAAAAACTGCTGTCGGTGGGATTTACTTTCACTTGTAAATGATAATAGGTTAAATCCCACCATTCGCGTTCAGGAGTAATGCTACCCCGCAATGTATCCTGTCGTGTAAAAATATCAGTCTGAGAATATAGTTCTGATATACAGATAATTGTAAAAACGAATACTGAAATAATTTTGAACATGACTATATGTTTGATTTTGAATTTTCTGATAATTTGAGTCAAGCAATTTTCTGCTGAAAGCTTCGGGGTGAGGTACCGTTTATCTTTCGAAAAACATTTGAAAAATACTGAACTGAGGAAAATCCGCTTGAATAGGCGATTTCGGTAATTGACGCATTTTCCCTTTTTATCATCTCCATCGATTTCACAATTCGAAGACGGTTTAAATATTCGATGGGCGACAAATTGGTTAGTTCCTTAAAAAAGATTGAAAACCGGGTTTTCCCAAGGTGGCAGTATACGGCCATCAAATCGAGTGTCCAGGAGTGATTATATGTGTTATTCAAGTCTTCAATAAAAAACCCGACAGTTCTTTTTGCTTCAATCAAGGTTTCATCCAACGGGAATGTTCCTTTCTTAAAGATTTCGAGAAGGTTTATGAGGATGTTGTTTATCAAAAGCCGTAATTCAGACTCTTTTTGCACCACATCTTCATTCAGTGCAATGTGGCCAATTTGAATAAACGCATCGCCAATAGCCTTGTTGGCACTGCAAACAAACTTCTCTGTTTGCCGCAAAAAAACGGTCAGCATTTCCAAATCCTGTTTGGTCAGCATAATCCAGTCGGGCCATTTCCAGTTCTGATGGGGAGCCGATACCCC
>CAYMXK010000032.1:3302-20971 GCA_964393915.1 uncultured Prolixibacteraceae bacterium | reverse complement strand
CCGTCCTCTTCCCGGTCTGATAGAGTGCGTAAATATCGGATCCCGGCATATCTTTAACTCTCTTTTTTTGAAATATTAGCGGATGGGGACCCGGATACAATTCTCCCTTTCCCTGGTACAAAAAGATTATCTGCCCTGGCCTTACTCCTGGCACCTACAATACCCTAAAGGTACAGGGCATAAGATCAAAAATAATACAGCACAGGTCTGTGGTTCTTCGATGCCAGGATGAGTTACAAAACTCACGGGCCTGAGATAAAAGGATGCCAGCACCGGCAGCCTGAACATCCGAGTTGCCCGGGAATCACGGTGATTCTAATGTAAGACTTCACCTGCTGTAAATTTGCGTTATCGTACCTGAGATGGGGTCATAGGTCAGGCTGGAATTTTTTCAATATTTTACCGGACAAAAGGAGTTTCATATGTTTTTTTATTTACCTTCGCTACTGATTAATAAAAATTCTTTCCCGGTATCTTGAAAACTTATTACACATATAACAAGTCTCTTATAGAGATGATACTGCCCCACCGCTCACCATTTTTAATGGTCGACTCCATCACTTTGTTAAAATACGGTCAAAAACCTTCTATATCCGCAAATTTTATGGTAAAGCAAACGGAGCCGTTATACGCCAATAATGAATCTGACACCCACTGGCCTTCCATCTATATTATTGAGGGTTTGGGCCAGTGCAGTAATCTCCTGATCGTCATTTCGGGCATTGAGAAAGAACTAAGGGAAACAGGCCTGAGCATCCATTCTATGGACGAAATACTCAGGGGAATTATGGCCGAGGAGCCCGATGAGGCAACCAGAAACTTCAAAGAGATTTTACACAAACGGCTGACGAAAACCTATTCGAGTATAGGATTCCTCGGCTCGGCTGATGTGGAAATCACAGGCTATGTCAGGCCAGGCCAGGTAATTTCATATGAGGTGCAGCAGAACCAGGCCTATGGGTCTCTGTATCATTCAACTGTGAGGGCTTTCACAGATAATAATCTTATTGCCCGTGGCACCCTTGTGAGTGCAGGAAGAAAGGATTAGAAGCGTCACCCTTATATTGATTGCCAGCAGTTTTTATATTCTGCAATGAATAAAACATTCTTGGAAAAGTATTGAGAATCTTTTAAAATCTTAAAGAATTTCGAAATGGAAAGAAGAGGATTTATTAAAACCAGTTTGGTAACCATGGTTGCCGGCGCTTCAAGTCATTCAGCTTTGGGGGAAATTGTTGTGCCAATGGCCGAGAACATTACCCAGACTGAAATGGAAAATTTTATCAAAGAGATGGATGTCAGCATGGACCGAATCTTCCAGGCAGGGGGAGATTATCTGAGAAGCCTTCTGCCTCAGACTCCAACTGAAGATGAACAAAATTTCTTCAGATCAAGTTTGCGAAGTCTTTTGCTTATTGGAAATTTTGGGGATCTTCCCATTAAAGGTCAGGCACATCCCTGGATGCAGAAGCGCATGCTTTATTCCGCGCCGGAGATAAATTATTCTGTCACAAATTCGTTCGACATTTTAAGGAATATGTCAGACGAATCAAAAGAAGAAATAAGAACTGCACTTACTCATGACCCAGGTTTAGGAAGTCGCATTCTGGAAACTTTAGAACTCGAGGCCAAATTAGTTGGGGTTCCTGCCGCCCGAAGACGGCAAATGAGGGTAATGGGTACACGGATTATGAGGCGATTGAGACATTCTCCGGAAATGCTAATCGATGAGTATGTTAAAAAAGCTGATCAACTTTTGTTTGCAAGCAATTCTGATGAAGCTTTGGAACAGATTCTTAGAATGCAGATGGGAAATGATTATACGACCCGCACATCAGAAGCTGAAAGTGCTGCACTTCATTGGAAAAGTTTGAATATTCCGGATATTGCCATCGGTTATAATGCGATTATAACTGAACAAGATGATAACCGGCAACCTAAAGAATCAGACAATCTAAAAACAAAAAAAGGATTGGGATTAATAGGGATTGGTATAATTACAACGTTAGTTGGCTGGATAATTATTGCTATTGCTCCGGGTATGGTTGGAGCCGTCCTTGGAATTACAGTCGGACCCATTTTGATCCTGATCGCTTTATTAACCAAATTAATTAATGCCATTAAATCCTGAGGTTCCTGAATATGAGAATAGTGATTTCAGGGATGGGAATTCAATGTGCCCTTGGGAACTCTTTGCAGGAACTGTGGGAAGGTATCGGGGAAGGCATTAACGGCATCAGGCCTGTTAAGAGGTTTGATGTTAGTTCCTTTGAATCCCAATTGGGTGGCATGGTCGCGGTAGGTGACGATATTGAATCAGATGAAGAACGATTATTCTCATATGCCCGAAAAGCAGCAGAAGAAGCATTAAGAAATGCCGGTATCGATGACAACAACGCCGTGTCGTTGGTGCTTGGAACATCAAATGGGATCAGGGGCAGGAAGATTAATGATATCAGTTAAGATCTTGCCGGTACGTTAAACCTCGGAGGATTGGTAATCTCCGTTTCTACTGCCTGCACTTCCTCATCACATGCCATCGGTTTTGCTGCCGACCTGCTTCGCCGGGGAAAAGCCAAAGTCGTGATTGCAGGCGGAGTGGATATTCTGACGGTGGATGTATTTGCCGGCTTTCACTGCCTTGGACTGCTTTCAAAAACTCCCTGCTCCCCTTTCAGCAACTCATTGGGGACTACACTGGGCGAGGGTGCTGCTTTCCTGGTTATGGAAACCGAAGAATCTGCGAGACAGAGAGGAATTCAGCCGCAGGCAGTATTCATGGGATATGGCATGGCTGCCGATGCCTTCCACGACACAAAGCCTGACCCAAGTGGCTCGGGAATTTACAGGGCAATAACCAGTGCATTGAAAGACAGCAATCTGAAACCTGACGAGATCGATTATATCAACGCACATGGAACAGGAACTGCCGCCAATGATTCTTCTGAGTGGAGAGGAATTCAAAACGCGCTTTCAAATCATTTCGTTAAATTACCCATCAGCTCAAGCAAGAGTTTTTTTGGGCATGGCCAGGGTGCTGCTGGTGCCATGGAGGCAATTACTACCATTATCAGCATGCAGCACAATGTAATACCCCCAACATTGAATTATGTCAGGCCGCGTCCGTTTTCACCCGTTGATCCCGTTGCAGGAAGCCGCCCACGTCCCGGTTTTACCAAATTTGCATTAAGCACCAATTCAGCATTTGGGGGACTTAACACTGCCTTGGTGATTGGCAGAAGAGACGCTGATTTCAGTCCTCTGGAGAAACCTCCCCGGTCCATATCATTGGTGGGATATGGAATTAACCTGGATATGGATTACATCAACCATTTTGTTCCGTACGACGATTTGCGAAGTACCGACCTGATGGCAAAGCTTCTGGCAGGCGTTGTGGCAATGATTCTTAATGATGCAGGAATACAATTCAGGTCAAATGAGTGTGAGAATATAGGATTATTCGTTGGACAGGATCATCTTTCCGAAGATAGCCTGGAGGCACTTGACTTAAGCATCAGGGAAAGAGGCCTTAAACATCTGTCAGCATCTGCATTCACGCGGCTGGTCGTTAACTATCCTGCAAGCGTTTGTAGCCGGTTGTTTGGAATAAAAGGACCCGTTGCTGTGGTTGCAGCCAAACCTGACAGCGGATTGACCACCTTATGCCTGGCTGCTGATTATCTTGCATGGCGGGATGATACTGATTTGATGATTGTTGCCACTGTTGATGATCATGACCAGGGTATAGATAAACCTCCCGGGGCAGTTGGACTACTTCTCAAAGCAGGGGATGAAAAATCACCCATACGCCTTAAGAATTGGTCAATGTCGCGAAACACTGTCAACAAGAATGAAGAAGCATTGAAGGAGGGCGGTGATGTCACGTCGACTCCTTCCAACCCGGGTCTTCGTGATATTATTAATGCAATTGAAGGGCTAAACAATACAAACCAGCATTCCATTCGTATAAGGAACGATCAGGATTTGAATTACATGGGAATAGATATTACACTTGAAAGAAAGGATTAATATGCAAACTGAATTAAAAAGGAGAATCGATATACGTGAATCTACTATGCAGGAAGTGGCAGAGATACTGATCTCTTCATTACATTTGAAATATGAACCCGGCGACCTGGACCCGGATACACCACTCTTCGGAACAGGATTGGGACTTGATTCTGTGGATGCAGTTGTGCTCATTGTTGATCTTGAATCAAGATTAAACATAAGCATCTCCGAAGAAGAAGGCAGACGTGCCCTGAGGACCTTAAATTCCCTAATCGATTTAGTCATAAGTAAAAAATACGACAATGCCTGAAGATAAACTGTATGAAGGCTATTTAGCCATCAGAAATTCAGTGGCTCTTGAAGAAGAAACCGAATTACGCTGTCTTTTGATAAGAGGCAAGGATGCATTTAAATTACTGGACCGGATATGTCCTTGCAATGTCTTTCTTCAGAATGGCCAGATGAAACATACTCTATTGCTTGATGAGAAAGCTGTACCGTTTGCCGATGTCTATGTTTGCCGTAACCGGGAGGATGCTTATTTACTCGGATATTGGGCCGCATCGGTTAACCTGACCGACTGGATGAACCAATATAAAGGTTCATTGAGCGATTATTCAATAATTGATCTGAATGAATCGAACTCCTTTTTGACCCTCAACGGACCGTACGCATGGGAATTGTGCGCAAATGCTGTGGGTTTCGAGATTCTGGGAATGCCCTATTTGTCCATTATGCTGCTAAAGCCGGGTATTGTGTTCAGGGCCGGAATAACCGGAGAATATGGGTACCACCTGATGATTCCGTCGGAGCAAAAAAAGGAATGGACTGATAATCTGATTAACACCGGAATCCCGTTTGACCTTGTGGTGTCTGATAGTGCATCAAGAGCACAGTGTGCCCTCGAGAACTTTTTCTTTGATCTGAGCAGGGAAGGCCAATACCGGCTGACTCCCCCTGAACTTCAGCTGCAATGGAGACTGGCGCGTCAGAAGACAGAATATCCAGGATCAAAGGCCATGCAAAATCTCAGAGAAAATGGGTGGGACAAACGAATGTTAAGCTTTGTAACAAAAAATCCTGCCGGGGTAAATGATGAGATTTATTATGAAGACGAATCCGTTGGACAAGTGATTTCAATCGGATATTCACCCCTGCGAAAAGAATTTATCGGCAAGGCTTTGATAAGGCAGCCATTCTGGCATGCCGGCCTGAACTGCTTTAAAGTGAACAATCAGGAACTTGAAACAATATCCGCTCCGGCAATAGATAACCGCAGCATACATGTAAATCTGAATCTCGACAGCTATTTTACCAGAAATCACAATGATTATGACAACACATAGCTGCCAGGGCCTTATGAACATAAAAAACAAGACAACTTTTACAAATGAAAGAAAAGAGCATGGATCGTTTCAGTGGTAAATCAGGCATCGTTACAGGTGCTTCCCGGGGTCTTGGAAAAGCAATAGCCAGGGCATTTGCCTCTGAAGGGGCTTTTGTTGGTATTGGCTATTACAGAAATCAAAAAGAAGCGGAAGAGACTATTGCGGAAATTCGAAACTCGGGTGGAGCTGCCATGCTGGTCAAGGCTGACATTAAAAATGCCGCGGAGACACAAAATGCCTTTTCTTCCTTTATCAGCGAACGGGGAGGTATTGATTTTCTGATTAATAATGCAGGAATCATGTATGATCAGCCCTTTGCGCTGATGGCTGAGGAGAGTTGGTCATTAGTCACCCAAACCAATTTAGGGGGTACCTTCCATTGTTCACGTGCGGTTGTCAGATCAATGATTGCCCGGAAAAAAGGGGTTATCATCAATATAAGCTCTGTTGCGGGGTCCAAAGCTAACCTGGGCCAGGTCAACTATGCTGCCTCAAAAGGAGGTATTGAGGCTTTGACACGGACGATGGCATTTGAATTGGCGCCAATGGGTATCCGGGTTAACGCTGTTGTACCGGGGTTATTAAATGGCGGAATGTCTCACCGGTTGGATATGCGTGTAACTGAAGCAATGCAAAGTCGAATCCCTGTAAAAAGAATGGGTGAGTTGGATGAGGTGGTTCAAACAGTGCTTTATCTGACTTCGGATGCAGCAGGATATATTATTGGACAATCGATCGTAGTGGATGGCGGCTTGTCTTTGTAGTATTCATGAAAAAATAGATTTCCTGATTATGTTGAGTTGAATTTTGGAGAATATATACACCATGGTGCTTAAAGTATACATTAAATGACATACAATATCCCAGATAAAAACTTCACACAGTCCGGTATTCAATCCGGGGATAATGGCCAGTTTGTAATTGGTGCAGATGTTATTGCCTTACTTACCCCGGTGAAACACCCGATGATTATGGTTGATAAGATTGTGTATTACCATTCCGACCCGTTAACCCTGATTGCAGAACGTTATGTTTCCGCAAATGAACCGGCTTTTGCCGGACATTTTCCGAACATGAAATTATGGCCGGGGGTTTACACGCTTGAAGGGCTTCGTCAAACATGTTACCTTTTACATGTCTTGCACGACCTGGAACAGGCCAACTTGCTGAAAGGTGTAATGGAACTGCAGAAAAGGCAAATATTGCGGCCTCAGATAGACCATGAATTGTGTCAATCTGTACTTGACTATCTGAAAGTCAGAAAAACACCTGACCCGGATCTGTTTTCAGTCAGCATGAAATTCCTGGAGCCTGTTTTCGCCGGGTCTTTAATCAGATATCATTGCTTGAGGGATGAGAATGATCTTCATCGTTGGCCTGTTGAAGCGGTGGTAGATGAAGTGGTGATTGCCAGAGGAATGATCGTTCAATCTTTTAAATAACCTGCGAAAAATAATGGCCGGAATTTTATTTTCTGATCAGGGATTTCGCTAAATTTATCTTCGGTTAGCACATAAGACTGTCGGATAGTTGGATACTCTTTTAATAACAAATGAAGGCTCTTCACTTTGCCCGATTTTCCGCTTTTTACTTCAATTGGAATGATTTCCCCATTTTTTTCTATCAGATAGTCTGTTTCGGCACTGCTGCCACGCTGACTGCGACTCCAATAAAAAATATTGTCGTTTAATATTGCACGTATTTCCTGCCCTACAAATTGTTCGGCAAGCTTTCCATTAAATGCTGAAGCCATTTTATTTTTGGGTACAGTACGGTCAGCCGAAAAACCACTGAGATTTGAAAGCAATCCAATGTCTAGAAATATTGTTTTAAAAATCTTATCCGACGCACCGGCACCAAGAGGTGTTCCGGAAGGAGAAGCAGCCTTCACGCGCGTGAATAACCTCGCCATCTCCAGCAGTTCAAATGCCTTTTTGATGGTTGGGTTAGAAAAATCCTCGGCCAGATGAGCATATTTGATCTGTTCTCCGGTTTTTTTAGCTACTGAGCCCAATACCGCATTCAGGCATCGCTTGTCGGAGTGGCCGGCATATTTTGAGAAATCCTGCCGAATTGTCGCAATCAGATCACTCTGTATCTTAAAAGCTTCAATAAAACTCCCCGTTTCCCTGAATGCTTTAACACTTTCGGGCATCCCTCCTATCAGGAAATAATTGTACATCTCTTCGTTTATCAGGTTTATTGCATTTTCAGATATCCTTTTATCCGCATCCCTGATTCGTTCAGCAAGTATATTTTTTTCCGTCGCCAGCAAAAACTCTTCGAATGTCATGGGATGCATGTGCAGTATCTGTAGTCGTCCGACCGGAAAAGAGATATCTTTTAAGGCAAACTCAAGCAGCGATCCGGCGGCAATCAGGTGTATTCCCGGCAACTCCTCGTAAAAGTACCTTAATGCCATAATAGCTTTAGGGCATTCCTGAATTTCGTCAAAAAATATAAGACAGTGCTCTGTATCTATTCTTTTCCCCGAAAACAGTTCAAGTTCCGACAATATCCTTTTACTGTCGAGGTTTTGTTCAAATATGGCGTGTAGATCAGGATTTTTCTCAAAGTTGAAACTATGGAAATTGTCCATAAAATGATGTGCGGCAAATTCATTAACACTATAGGTTTTCCCTACTTGCCGGGCACCCCTGATTAAAAGCGGTTTCCTGAAGTTGCCGGTTGCCCATTCCGTCAGCTTATCTGTTATAGCCCTTCTCATGGTACATATCTTTAATGCAAATATAGCATTTACTTTTAAATTTCAAGGTTATATTTTAATTAAACCTTTAATTAATCAAGGTTATTCTTATATGTTCTCTTTAATTAATCAAGGTTATATTTATGAAACTCATAGAGGGTGAGTTCGATCACACTCCGAAATCTGCCGGTTTAAATATCCAACAGTTCCCAAGGGTGAAGGTGGATAATGCCGTCATTGCGGGTAAACTTTATATCATCCAGCGAGATAACATATTTTTCATGGTTGTCTTTGATTTTTAAAAGATTACCAAATTCCCGTTCCACTACTTTCTCATGGCTGAGCAGGTAAGTCACCTGAAGATAAATGGTTTTGTCGGCTTTTTGTGCAATAAAATCAATCTCCAGATCATTCAGAATACCTACATTTATGCTGTATCCCATTCGTCGTAGCTCAAGATATACGAAATTTTCCAGGTTATAACCAATGTCGGAAGGTAAAATTCCGAACAGGTAATTTTTGAACGACAAATCATTCAGGTAGTATTTACAGGAACCTCCCAGAACCTGCTTTCCCCTGAGGTTATAGCGTTCAACCTGATGAAAAATATAAGTATCTGTCAGGTATCTCACATATGCGGAGATGGTTTCATAATTGGTCTTCTTTTGCCTGTTCTTAAAATAATCGATGATGCTGCCAATCGAAGTGAGATTCCCAATATTTACACTGAGGAATTTAAACAAATCTTCCAGCAGGGAAAGGTCCTTTATGGCATGCCGGTCAATAATGTCTCTCAGGATAACTGTGTTTTTCAGGCTGGTGATGTAGTTCCTTTTAATCTCCTCCATCTCCAGGTGAAACATTTCAGGCAGTCCGCCATGTTGAAGATAGGTAAGAAAACTCTCCTTTCCCGCAGGTTTATTCACTATTTCCAGGTACTCTGCATAACCATATGGCATAATTTCAAACTCAACGTATCGGCCGGATAATAGAGATGCCAGCTCTCCCGACAATAGATTTGAATTCGAACCGGAAATAAATAATTCATATTCACGGGTAAAATCCTGTGCATAGGAATTTACAAATTTTTCCCAGAATTCAATATTTTGCACCTCATCAAGAAAAAGGTAGATTTTGCCATTTACGTTCATTGTGTTTTTGAAATAATTAAAAAGCTTATCAAGATCAGAGGAAGTCCGGATCTCGTCAAACACAGTGAATTCCTTGTTAAGAAAGAAAATGTTGTCAGCATTGACACCTCTGTCAGCGATGAGATGGTTTATAATTTGCCTGAGCAGAAAACTCTTTCCGGACCTTCGTTGCCCGGCCAAAACTTTAACCAGGCGGGTTCCAATATAGGGCAAGATCTTGTCAAGGTAAGACGTGCGCTTAAATCCACCTGGCAATAATTGGTTGTTCCACGTATTGTAGGGTTTCATTCTTTCGAATGTGTTTGCAATAATTTCATCCATAATATAAAAAATATAGTAAAATGATATATTTTTCAAATATACTTGAATATTTTGATATTATTGTAATATATTCATATATACTTTATTTTTGACGATAGAACTATGTGTTAAAAAAAGATTGAAAGCTCTGATGATGACTTCGACACAAATACCAGGATTCGTGACTGCTTATTTGTTCGGTTCATTTGCCAGGAATAGACAGGGACCAGATAGCGATATTGATATTGCACTGCACCACCTGTATTTTAATGGTATGTCGCCAAACGTTTCGGAAACGCTGCTGTACAATATACATATTGGCGGCATGATTGAAAACTTGATGGGCTCCACCTACAAAGGCAGGGGCACGAACTCCGTTTCCCCAGGTATCTCCGGAAATCGTTGTGCTTTCCAGTCGCTCTTTGCCTGTTCTATTAATTCTTTACCGGAGCTGACAAAATTCCACCAGATATACCGCTCCTCAGGAAATGGTTCGCCGCCAAGAAGGTACACCGTACTGTTCCTTTCCATTTCAAAACGAACAGGAGATCCCTCCTCCAAAACCAGCATTTTATTGGGGCCATAATGTGCCTCACCTATATGGATGCCACCTTCCACAATGTAGATGGCACTTTCACCGTGTAATATACTTCCCGGGTTAATCTTTGCGGCTTCCCTGGTTTTTATCCCGACCAGATGCATGCGGCTGTAGACCGGCACGGGCGATTTCCTCCCGAACGCCTCCCCGGCAATCAGTTTAAACGCTGCTCCATCCTGCTCCCATGCGGGAATATCCACGGCCGGAATATGGCTGAAGGCGGGTTCCGTCTGCTCCACCTCTTTGGGCAGGGCCACCCATATCTGCAGTCCGTGGAAAGTTTTCTCCACATCGCGCAGGTATCCGGGGGTTCGTTCCGAATGGGCCACCCCACGGCCGGCGGTCATCCAGTTAACAGCGCCAGGCTGTATCTCCACCACCGTTCCCAGGCTGTCGCGGTGCACCAGGGCTCCGTCGAAAAGGTAGGTAAGCGTGGCCAGCCCGATGTGGGGATGCGGAAGTACATCCAGGTTTTCACCCCCGTCAAGCGTAACCGGCCCCATGTGGTCAAGATAGATAAACGGGCCAACCATCCTTTTCTTCCGGAAAGGCAGCACCCTGCCAACCATGAAGCCGCCAATGTCCGCCATACGTTCTTCAATAACCAGACTGATGTTCGTCATCGGTAAAAATTTAGAGTTTTTTGGTGGTTTGAAGGTACGCCAATTTTCTGAAATCTGCCATAATATGAATAGGATACCCTGGTCAGCATTTTAAAGCGCCGCCTTGGCTTTCCTGGAATAGCTTATAAATCAGGCATACAGATGTTGTTGAAACAGGCCGAGGGGTGGGATTCCCGGTCAATTTACCAGAAGATTCCCCTGTATCAGTTGTTCAGGTTAAACGCGCTGATTCCGCCGTTGCCCGAGAGGTAGCAGAGATAACCTTCCATATCGTCGACTTCGTAAACCGGATTTTTATCTTTCAAAACAATCTCCATTTCTGTTTGTGTTTTCATAATCGGTGATTTCATTTAAATTTGCAGGTAGCACTAAAATTACTTTTATGATTGGCCAGGATTTTTCACTTTATGAAATGTTCATGCAGGATACCCGGGAAACTATTCTGCTCAATGCCCGGTTGCTGGGATTAAGGATAGGAAGTAAAGAGAAAAAGGCTGTCATGGCTGCGCGGTTTGCCAAAACCATTCTCTCCAATCCTTTGTATCTCCTGAAAAGGCTTCCGTTTCAGGATGTGCTGAAGTTGCAGAAAATGGTTCACGCCAGGGAACATACCATTGTTGAACATCAGGGGATTACACTCAGTATGCTTGAAGTGATTGGCCTTATTGATACAGCTTTCAGGGATAATTTAAACCTGGCATTTATCTACTCCGATCTGGCCTACGCCCTGAAGCCGGTTATAGATACCTATGTGGATAGTATTGATCCTCATTCCGGGAAAGTCAGGCATGAGCAGATCGTAACCGGATTGATCAATCTGTATGGAATTCTTCCTGTTGCTGATGTGGCGGAATTCTGCATGCAGGCGGATCCCGTACTGACCCCGGAAATGCTGAAACAAACCATTAATGGATCTTATTATATCTCGCGATGTCTGGGCAATCCAATACGGCCAGTAAGTTTTGTATCGCATTATGTATTTGATCCAGAATTGGTAATAGGCAAGATGGAAGCCCGGAAATCGATTGCATTTACCACCTTTACAACCTCTCAGATCCTGGCAGCAGGTGATCCTGATTTCCCCATGCCACCGGAATCTGAAACTACCAGGTCTTTCCGAGCGGTTTACCGGAAATTACGTTTGGGTTCCAAATTGAAAGGAGCAGATGCTGAAGCCGAAATCAACCGGAAAATCAGCATGACGTGGATATTGCTGAACAACGACATGCACCCAACAGAACTGATTCAACATCTGATTGAAGATGCTGACCTGGACCTCAACAGGATAAATGAACTGATGTCACAGGTGGTTGACATGGGTAACAACATGCCCCGATGGATACTGAAAGGCAATTCTTCACGGTCGGTTTTTGAGAAATATGAAAAGGAACAGTTTCTGAAGAAGCCTCCAAAAGTGATTATGGGCCCTGGAGCGATTAAAGCCGGAATTGATATCCCCCAGCAAGAGTTTAACAGGATTTGGGAAGAGAAGGTAGCCAAACCATCTCCGAAAACCGGTCGGAATGATCCCTGCCCATGTGGTAGCGGCAGGAAATATAAGCAATGCTGCCTGCACAATTTGAACTGATGCAGATTTAACCCAGGGACGGGTTAATCGCATTGATAGCACATCTTCAGAAAGGGCCCTTATTGTTGTTATTCACCGCACCGGTTGCCACTCCGGGCATCTCTCCCCGGACATTGTGATGCGGGGTTCTTGGATACCCCGGTTCGCGAAGGTACCAGTCTTTGGTAAGGTTTCCAGGGGTATTGTCACCGGTTTCATCCATCCAGACCGACAGAACTCCCCGGAGCTGTTGCAGTGCCTCTATGTACTGGGGAAGAGATGCCACATTCAGGTACTGACCGGGATCGGCTCGGAGGTCATAAAGCTCTTCCCGGGGGCGGGGAACCACAAATACATCAGACTGGATAGCAGTGAGCCTACCGCTGTCCTTCAGCGCTACTAACTCCCTGTAGGAAGAACTGCCAACGGCATCTGCGGGGCCCGTCTGCGGATTCAGCGGCCTTGCATTCAGGATATACATGAATTCCTCATTACTGACCATCCGTCCATGTGCTTCGTAATCGTGCCAGTTGTGTTCGGCAAACACATAGTTCCTGAACCTGGCCCCGGGTTCCCTGAACAACTTCTCAAAGCTTTTCCCCTGGAACTGTCCGGCAATTTCAGCCCCGGCCAGGGAAAGTATGGTGGGGGCAATATCAATGGCACTAATCAGGCTTTGGCAGGTGCCGGACTGAGAAATTCCTGCAGGCCAGTGCACCACAAACGGTGTTTTCATTCCCCGGTCGTTCACCCGGGACTTGCTGTGCGGGAAAGGCCTGCCATTGTCCGCCATAATAATCAGAAGGGTGTTCTCCAGCACTTCCTGTGCTTCCAGTTCCTTCACTACCTCTCCCACAAAGTGGTCGAACCTTGTGATTTCATCATAATACATGCCCAGGTCAATCCTGGTTTCAGGTCCATCTGCCAGGTAGCCGGGAGGCTCAATGCCATCCGGATGATGGGTGCCGGCAAATTCATTAGGCCCCCACGCCCGGTGGGCATCATGAGCGGCAAACCACATAAAAAAGGGCTTATCTTTGGGTCGTTCAGCTACCTGGGCGACCCACATATCCTCACCGCCGTTACCTACCTTTTTCGCTTCGTTGATGATCTCATCAAATCCCCTTTTGGCGTACTCTCCCATATGGAACTTGCCCGAAGTTGCCGAATAGTAACCGTGCTGTCTCAATACCTCCGGAAACGAAAGCATGCTCAGAGGTGGCTGAGTATGTAACTCGGCGGCCCCGGTATTGTGAGGGTACCTGCCGGTCATGATGCTGTTGCGGCTCGGACTGCAGGAGCTGGCTGTAAGGTATAGCTGAGTGAATTTCAGTCCGTTGCCGGCCAATTTGTCGATATGCGGCGTTTGGACATGCCTGTTCCCGTAACATCCGAAATCATCCCAGCTAACATCGTCAGCGATAAAAATGATTACGTTGGGTTTCAGTCCGCGGGCAGATATTCCGCAATTGATCAGAATCAGGGGTAAAATCAGGATGGCAGATCTGTTCATGGTTCAGTTGTTTGATATATTTACTTTTTATTATTCTGAATATGACCACAAATCTATCAAAAAACAGACGTTATAAAATCTTACCTTTGATGATAGTTACCAAATGATGCAGATATGGCACTTTCGGAATTTCACACTTCAGCAGTTTTGCATCCCCAGACAGAAAAAAAACCGGCTGTTCTTTTAACCGGTATTGTTTGGTGGATGACAGTGATGCTGCTTTTAACGGGTTGCGCCGGCAGAACCGGAAACCAGTCAGAGCAGACAGCCCCTGCGCCTGCAGACAGCCTGGGCTGGAATTACCTGTTTGACGGGGAAACCCTCGATGGATGGAAGATCACCAACTTTGGTCCGCAAGGGCCGGTCTATGTTTCGGGAGGCAGCATCATTCTTGAAATGGGTGATGGCACGACGGGAATAACCATAAAGGAAGAGTTTCCAACGATGAATTATGAGGTAGAACTGGAAGCCAGGAAGATTTCAGGCAATGACTTTTTCTGCGGAATGACTTTCCCCGTGGAGGAATCGTTCTGCTCACTGATCGTTGGCGGGTGGAGCGGCCCGGTAGTTGGGCTCAGCAGTATAGATGATCTCGACGCATCAGAAAATGAAACCCAGATCCTCAAAAAATTTGAACACGACACATGGTATAAAATCAGGCTAAAAGTAACCCCGGGCAAAATTGAAGCCTGGATTGACGATGAGCAGGTGGTGAATTTTGAAACAGCAGGACGCAAACTATCCATCAGGCCCGAAGTAGGCCTCTCACGGCCTTTTGGCATTGCTTCGTGGCGAACCACCGCGGCGCTTCGCGACATAAAAGTCAGGGACCTTTCAACAGCCGGTACCCGGGATGAAAATCTTTAAGACGATAATAAATATTTTTTAAATTATGTTTGGTGCAATCCACTGAAATGTCTTAAATTGCATTCATAATTAAACTGTTACCATGAAAAAACATATTTACTTCGCAGCCATGTTCACTATCCTGTTTTCATGCGCACCAACCTTAGAAAAAGCTCCGCTTATCCCCCTTGAAGATTTTTTCCGCAATCCTGAAAAGACAGCCTTTCAGCTATCGCCCAACGGCGAGTTCTTCTCATTCCTGGCCCCCTGGGAATCACGGCTCAACGTATTTGTCCAAAAAATTGGAGAGAATGAGGCCGTCCGGATAACATCAGAAACCGAACGAGATATTGCCGGCTACCTCTGGAAGGGCGACAACCGGATACTCTTTCTGAAAGATACAGGAGGGGATGAGAACTTTCACCTGTATGGAGTGAATGCCGACGGCAGCGATCTGATAGGACTCACCGTTTTTGAAAAAGTGAGGACCATGTTTATCGATGATCTGAAAGATGAAGAGAATGAAGTGATTATCGGTCTCAACCAGCGGGATGCCACCGTATTTGACCCCTACCGCCTAAACGTGATCACCGGAGAAATGACCATGCTGGCAGAAAATCCGGGCAACATCATGGGCTGGATGACCGATCATGCGGGTAAACTCAGATTGGCCATAGCCTCCGACGGAGTAAATACCACCACCCTTTACCGCGATACCGAGGAAGAACCTTTCAGGCCTGTGCTCACCACAAGTTTCAGGGAGACCTTGTCGCCGGTTCTCTTTACATTCGACAATAAAATGGTCTATGCATTATCCAACCTTGAAAGGGACAAAACAGCACTTGTTGTGTTCGATATTGCCAATGGAAAAGAGGTTGAAGTCCTTTATGAGACCGGCGAAGCAGACATAGAGGGGGTTGATTATTCAAGAAAGGACAAAAAACTGCTCTCTGTTTCATGGACTACCGACAAAGTGCAAGAGCATTTCTTTGACGCGGAGGCTGAAACCATGAAGAAGGGTATTGAAGAAAAGCTGCCAGGTTACCAGGTAGCCAAAGGCAGCAACAACAAGGCCGAGGACAAGTTTATGATCCGCACCTACAGCGACAGAAGCCGCGGGGCATACTATTTCTATAATAAAAACAACAGCGAACTTACAAAGCTCGCCGAGCTGAGTCCGTGGCTCAATGAAAACGATCTTTGTGAAATGAAACCCATTTCCTACACTTCTCGCGATGGCCTTACCATCCAGGGATACCTTACCCTTCCCAAAGGATACAACCCCAAAAACCTGCCGGTCGTCATCAACCCTCATGGAGGCCCATGGGCCAGGGATTACTGGGGGTTCAACCCGGAAGTGCAGTTTCTGGCCAACAACGGATATGCCGTGCTACAGATGAACTTCAGGGGATCAACCGGATTTGGCAAGGCCTTCTGGGAAGCATCCTTTAAGCAGTGGGGAAAAACCATGCAGGATGACATCAGCGACGGGGTAAAGTGGCTGATCGACCAAGGCATAGCTGACCCGGAACGGGTTGCCATTTATGGAGGAAGCTATGGCGGGTATGCCACACTGGCCGGACTGGCGTTCACGCCCGAACTTTATGCGGCAGGGGTCGACTACGTGGGTGTATCCAACCTCTTTACCTTTATGAAAACCATTCCACCCTACTGGAAGCCGATGCTCGACATGCTGTATGAAATGGTCGGCCATCCGGAGACTGACAGCCTGATGATGGCTGCAGCCTCTCCTGTCTTCCATGTGGATAAGATCACTGCCCCGCTGTTCGTGGCCCAGGGTGCCAACGACCCCAGGGTGAACATCGATGAATCTGACCAGGTGGTGGCTGCCCTCAAAGGCCGCGGAATCGATGTGGAATACATGGTAAAGGACAACGAAGGACATGGCTTCAGGAATGAAGAAAACCGCTTTGACTTTTACCGTGCGATGATTACCTTCCTTGACACCCACTTGAAGCCGGCTGAAAAATAATATCACCTCTTTACTATTCGGCCAGAGAACAACCAGGAGATTTCTTTATAAAATCTTTACACTCTCCAGCCAATTCTTTACACCCTGTTTATGAAACAGGAGCCAACTTTGCAAAGGATATGTTTTGTAATGTTGGATATAATTAACTTTAAAGTTGTAGCACTGGTTATCAGCCGGATAATGTTTATTATTTCCGTTGCCTTGATGGTTTGTGCAGGAGTAGCGCTCCATTATTCTGAGGAACTCTCTCCTTTTCTGATCACAGCACTTATTACCTCCTTAACAGGAGGAATATTATTGCCGGCAGGTTTCAAATTGCACCGCGATCTTTCCATTCACAGAAAAGACGCCTATTTTACAGTTACGTTTTCGTGGTTCATTATAAGTCTGGCAGGATGTTTACCTTACCTTCTTTCCGGTGCAATACCCTCTTTTACGAACGCATTTTTTGAATCGGTATCAGGTTTTACCACCACAGGCTCCTCTATTCTCACTGATATTGAAGCTTTGCCAAAGTCGGTACTCTTCTGGAGAAGCCTGACCCACTGGATCGGCGGAATAGGAATAATAGTACTGGTAATTCTGGTAATGCCAACCTTACAAATTGGCGGCTACCAATTATTCACGCTTGAATCTTCCTTGCAGGAAAAAATCCAACCAAAGATAAGATCAGTCGGGAACAGGCTCCTTTACATATATTTAGGGTTAACCCTTGCTGAAACACTATTGCTGCTTGCCGGCAAAATGAGCTTATTCGAAAGTGTCTGTCACTCATTCGGCACCGTAGCAACCGGTGGATTTTCACCAAAAAACACCAGCATTGGAGGATACTCACCTTACATTCAATACGTTGTGATGATTTTTATGGTCCTGGCGGGCACCAATTTTGTGATTCACTATTATCTCCTGAAGAGGGATTTCAGAAAAGTACGCCACAACGAAGAAGTAAAACTGTATTATTTGATTATATTA
>CAYMXK010000032.1:0-3202 GCA_964393915.1 uncultured Prolixibacteraceae bacterium | reverse complement strand
TTCAGGCAACTCGTATCACCCAACGCCATTTTGCCCATGAAATTGAACAGTAATCACATCAGCGATGAAAACAACAATTCGATACTTACTTTCATTCTGGTTTACCTTCTGATTTTTCTGGCTGGAAGTATTCTGATCATGGTAACCGGGGTAGAAATGGCGGAAGCGTTCAGCTCTGTGGCAACCTGTATGGCAGGCATAGGGCCTGGAATTGGAAGTGTTGGTCCGGCGGGAAACTTTGCCGGTCTCCCCGAAGCCGGTAAAATGATCCTTCCGGTTTTCATGATTTTGGGACGGTTGGAAATATATACCCTGCTCGTTCTGTTTACCGGAAACTTTTGGTCGAAATAACGAACTTAAATAATGCAGACAGTATAATAGCTAACTTTGTAAAATTTAAATGCGGTAATGAATATCAAGTCATTTTTAAAGCAAAACCTTCCCATTTCCTTTAATTCGGGATTCATGCACTATTTGCTTTCCATATTTATTATTGGGATTACCGCGCTGTTATGCACCCCCCTTTCCAATCCACAGGGATATCATGTGGTTTCTTTTATCCTGCTGTTCGTGGTTTCCATACTGGCCACCTTCATGGGTATAGGCCCTGTGTTTATTGCCTCCGCTTTGAGCGCGCTGGTATGGAACTACTTTTTTATTCCGCCGGATATGACTTTCCATATAGATAAAACGGAAGATATCCTGATGTTTGCGATGTTCTTTATCGTTGCCCTGCTCAACGGAGTATTTACCACGCGTGTCCGCCGTCAGGAACAACTGGCAATTGAGCGGGAAAGGCGCGCAACTGCTCTTTTCCAGTTGACCAAAGAGCTATCGAAGGCAAGCGGGTTAGATGAAGTACTCACGGTTGCCATCGTCGAAACCAGAAATTATTTTGCAATGGAACCATTTTTTATTTTGCAGGACGGTAACAATAATCTTTACTCGTCGGGGCGCCTGCGAAAAGAGATAAAACTAACACCCATTGAATACAATGTGGCAGAATGGTCGTTTGTAAATTCACAAACAGCCGGAGCCTATACATCAAACTTTGCTGATACTCAGTATACCTGCTTCCCCCTGACGGGAAACCAGATCAACCCGGGGGTGGTGGCCGTTAAACTGGACAAAAGATTAAACAGCGACCAAAGGGTATTGTGGGATACCTTTCTTGCACAAATAGCCAATGCCCTCGAGCGCGAATTTTTGGGCGAGCTGGCCCAAAAAGCACGTTTCCTTGACGAATCCGACAGGTTATATAAAACGCTGTTCAATTCCATTTCACATGAGCTTCGAATTCCGGTAGCTACCATCATGGGGGCCTCCGACACATTATTGAATTCATCACATCCGGAAAATGTTCAAACTGCCCTCTGCAACGAAATATTTTTTGCATCCCTTCGTCTTAACCGATTAATCGAAAACCTGCTCAATATGTCGCGGCTTGAAAGCGGCCTACTGTCGGTGAGACTGGACTGGTGCGATATCAACGACCTGGTAAATAAAGTTACAGGTGACCTTAATGACGAACTTAAACCTTTTTCATTGTCGGTAAGTATTCCGGAGAATATGCCCCTGGTCAAAATCGACTTTGGCCTGATGGAACAGGTTCTGTACAATCTACTCTACAATGCGACACAGTATGCACCTGTAGCTTCAGAAATCAAACTGTCCATTTATCATAGCGACAACCACCTATCAATGGTAATATCAGACAAAGGGCCGGGGTTTCCGGAAGGGGACCTGAAAAAGGTATTCAATAAATTTTACAGGGCGGAAGGCAGTGCTACCGGTGGACTGGGACTGGGGCTATCCATAGCCAGAGGCTTTGTGGAAGCGCACAATGGCACCATTCAGGTTGCCAACCATCCTGAGGGAGGCGCACAGTTCTCCATTCAGATTCCATCAGAAAATCCAGATATAAGGAACCTTCAATTTGAAAGCCCATGAACGAGACTGAAACCATCCTGGTCATTGACGATGAACTGCAGATTCGCAGGCTGCTCGAAATAACCCTTTCTGCCAACGGGTATAAAGTAATTCACTCGGCCAACGGAAAAACAGGACTGATTGACGCCGCAACCTACCATCCGTCGCTGATTATCCTGGACCTCGGACTTCCGGATATTGACGGGCACGAAATACTGAAAAAGCTTAGAGAATGGTTCTTTAAGCCGATAATCATTTTGTCGGTTCGCAATTCGGAAGAGGATATTATCAGGGCCCTGGACAACGGAGCCAACGATTACCTGACAAAACCCTTCAGGAGCGGTGAACTGCTGGCAAGAATCAGGGCAGCCATCAGGAGCAGCGAAGACAAGGCAGATGCCCCGATACTGGATTTTGGCGCCCTGAGTCTTGACATGGTTAATCACATTGCCCGCAAAAACAAAGAGATTTTAAAACTTACCTCCACCGAATTTTCCCTGCTTTCGCTCTTTGCCAAAAACCACGGGCGGGTCCTGACCCACCAGTACATCCTGAAAGAGGTGTGGGGCTATGGGTATCTCGAACAAACACAATACCTCAGGGTTTTTATAGCCCAGCTCAGGAAGAAGATCGAGAACAACCCATCCAAACCCACGTTGCTAGTTACCGAATCGGGCATCGGATACAGGTTCGGGGAATAATGTCATTCTTTCGGTAAACCTGCCCTCTCCCGGTTGCACATTTTACAGGTAATCGCCTTGAACTTGCAACAATTATTCCTATTTTTAACCCGCACCTTTCGAATTCCCGGAAGATGTTTCGAATAAATATCACCACTTGCAACCACAAAAAACAACAGGTTTCACCCTTCGTCCAGCCGAAGAACGCGACATGCCCCGGCTGTATGAGCTGATCAGGGAACTGGCTGCCTATGAAAAGATCCTCGATGATCTCACAGCCACGGAAGAATTGCTACATAAGGCCATATTTGAGCGTAAAGTCACAGAAGTACTGATGGCAGAATACAACGGCCAACCGGCTGGTTACGCCATGTATTATTACAATTTTTCATCCTTTATCGGGCTGCCCGGCCTTTATCTTGAAGATATTTACATCCGCCCCCAATACCGGGGCAAAGGATTCGGGAAGTTTATCCTTGCAAAACTGGCCCGGACCGCCATCGAAAAAAATTGCTGGGGTATGGAGTGGACCGTCCTCGACTGGAACAAGCCTTCTGTCGATTTTTATGAAAGCCTCGGTGCCCGACACCGTA
>CAYMXK010000031.1:238-21066 GCA_964393915.1 uncultured Prolixibacteraceae bacterium | reverse complement strand
CCAAGTTACACAAAGGATTTAATATCAATTGATTAATCTTGGTGATTCCTTTGTGCCTTGGTGTCTTTGTGGCAGAAATAGGATATTCGGAGCAGGATAAATATTGTAATATGATACATCAAAAATGAAGCAATTGAAATTTTTTATGTCACTCATTTTGAGCTGTATGTTATTTCACAGCTGTCAGCCAGGTCAAAAACCGGAGACCACAAAGAATAAAAATCCCAATATTATATTCATACTTGCTGACGATATGGGATATGGTGACGTGGGGTGCTACAATCCTGAGTCGAAGATTCCAACTCCCAATATGGATAAGCTGGCAACTCAGGGAATTAAATTTTTGGATGCGCATAGTCCGTCATCTTTATGTACGCCATCAAGATATGGCCTGCTTACGGGCAGATATTGCTGGCGTACCCGCCTAAAAGAATGGGTAATCCTGGGTTATGATGAAGCCCCTTTAATCGAAAAGGAGAGATCAACCATTGCAACAGTCCTCAGGGGAAAAGGGTATGGCACGGCTTGTATCGGGAAATGGCATCTTGGCATGAACTGGCAGACAAAAAACGGGTATGTGATCCAGAATGACTTCAATAAATGGCAGGACGATACAATTTCCATCCAAAACGAAAGAAACATCGATTTCTCAAAGCCTGTTTCAGGAGGACCGGTCGAATTGGGTTTTGACTATTTCTTCGGATCTCTTGGCTGCACAACAAGTGATCCGCCTTATTGCTTTATTGAAAACGACCATATTCCTGAGATTCCAACAGAGCAGAATCCTGCAAAATACAACGGATTGCCTGGTTTTGTACCTGGTGCATGGACCAAAGGTTTTCCCCTGGAGGAGGTTGATGTGGTCTTTACCAATAAGGCAATCGAGTATATGGGGAACCAGATAGAGGCAAAACCCGAAAATCCGTTTTTTGTATACCTCGCGCTTTCGTCTCCGCATAATCCTTTTCTTCCACCCGATTTTA
The DNA here is from genome assembly GCA_964393915.1 of uncultured Prolixibacteraceae bacterium. GTDB lineage: Bacteria > Bacteroidota > Bacteroidia > Bacteroidales > Prolixibacteraceae > UBA1413. Next base: position 20,083 of record CAYMXK010000031.1, on the reverse strand, counting down.
CATTGGGGAAGAGCGAGGAAGGTCCCAGGGGAGATCTTGTAATGGTGGTCGACTGGAGTGTTGGTAAAATTATGGAATTCCTCGAAGAAAAAGGCATTGCGGATAATACGATTCTGATTGTGACCAGTGATAACGGAGCAGTAAAGGGTGCTAACGGACACCTGTCGGCAGGAAAGTTCAGAGGGTATAAAAGCAATATCTGGGAGGGTGGACACCGAGTGCCGTTTATTGCCCGGTGGCCCGGGATTATTGCGCCAGGAACTGTAAGCGATGAGGTGATCAGCCTCACCGATATGTATGCAACTTTTTCCGGTCTTGTTTCCCACACTGCTTCAGATAATGAAGGAGAAGACAGTTATAATGTCTTGCCCGCGATACTCGGTGACGAATTAAAAGATAACTATGATGCAGTAAGGATTTTTCATTCAGGAGCTGGAGTATTTGCTGTAAGGAAGGGCGAATGGATATTAATACAGGGCACATCAGGCTCAGGTTCGGGCAATCTGGTCATTACACCCGATTCATTGAAAAACGCCGGACAGCTATACAATCTGGCAGAGGATCCTTACCAGGAAATCAATCTTTGGAAGGATAATCCATCCTTACGTGATAGCCTTAATGCGCTTATTGAAAATGTGAAAAGTCATCCTGGTAGTAACCACAAATACCTAAAATCTTATGGAAGTAATTTATAGAGAAATTAACCGCAGATTTCCAATATGTTTTTTCATTTTAAGCATATTGATGTTCAGTTGCTCAGTTTCTCCGGAGAAAGACAGCGGGTCTGATAAAGCATTGAGCATTCAGACTCTGTCGGAGGAATTCGTCAATCCCCCGGAAAACTACTGGCCGGGCGCTTTCTGGTGCTGGCTGAATGGAAATATGTCGACAGAATCAATAACCAGGGATCTGGAGGCAATGAAATCAAAGGGAATGAACAGGGCTGAAATCTGGGATGTGGCAGCCATTCGTAATCCCGATTTTATTCCTGCCGGGGGAGCCTTTCTGGGTGATGAATCGGTACGCCTTATTAAACATGCGATATCCGAAGGAAAGAGGTTGAAAATGAGCATTGGCATTGTTGCCTCAAGCGGGTGGAACGCGGGAGGATCATGGGTTACACCCGAATGGGCATCGAAAAATCTCTTTTTTTCGAAAGTTGTGGTGGCAGGTCCGCAAACTCTTTCCATTGACCTTCCATTTCCAAATCTCCCCAAAGGCTGTCCGATGAAAGACGACGGTACACCTGTTTTCTACAAGGATGTTTCGGTACTTGCCGTTCCGTATAGTGCTGAAATGAAAATCGATGACGTTTCGCAGGTAGTGAGCCTGACACCATTTTTTAAAGATGGCAGATTAAAATGGGAAGTTCCCGAAGGAAAATGGACCATACTGAGATTTGTATGTTCAAACAATGGCCAGAAGCTGATTGTACCCTCGCCCAATTCGAACGGGCTGTTTATTGATTTTTTTGACCCGGAGGCTACAAAAAGGCATTTAAAATACTTTATGGACAGGCTGGGCGTAACCCCTGAGAATTCGGCTGAAGCGGGTCTGGCCTACTTTGAATTCGACAGTATGGAGCTTGCCGAAGGTACTCCATGGACCGACTCATTTCCTTCTGTTTTCAAGGAGAGAATTGGCTATGAAATTGAGAATTACCTGCCGGTTCTCGCCGGTTGGGACATCAGGAACAGTTCCGAACGTTTTCTTTATGATTTTAAAAAGACAGTCAGCGATCAGCTGATTTACAGTCATTATCAAACAGGCACTGAATTCCTTAAAGAATATAATGCGTTGCTGGTCTCAGAATCGGGTGGGCCAGGACCTCCGATTTGGGATACCTGCCCGGTTGACGCTCTGAAAGCGCTGGGAGCTGTTTCAATCCCAAGGGGCGAATTCTGGATCAAGCACAGGAATATGTTTTTAATCAAGGAGGTATCAAGCGCTGCTCATATTTACGGTCATAAAATAGTTGATGCTGAGTCGTTTACTACCTGGAGAAGATGGAAAGACTCACCCTTTGATTTGAAAAGGGAGGTAGACAGGGCTTTTTGCGAAGGACTTAACAATATTACCTTCCATACTTTTGCGAGCACAAATCCGGAAGATGGCTTCCCTGGCAGAACCTATCATGCTGGTATCGACATGAACCCCGGTACAACCTGGTGGGACAAATCCAAGCCCTTTATGGACTATCTCTCCAGGTGCAGTTATCTATTGCAGCAGGGTTTATTTGTGGGTGATGTATGCTATTTTTACGGCGACCAGGCCCCTAATTTTTTCCCGCTTTTCCATGATGTTCCGGAAAAACCCCGGATCAAGGGTTTAGGGAATGGGTATGATTTCGATGTGGTAAACTCCGATGTGATCCTGAACCGGATGACGGTTAAGGATGGCAGATTGGTTTTGCCCGATGGAATGAGCTATGCCATCATGCTGCTGCCCGACCAGAATCACATGCCGCTTGAAGTATTAAAAAAAATCAGTGAACTGGTAAGGGAAGGGGCTGTGGTGGTGGGTCCACGGCCATCAACAGTGCCGGGTTTGAAGGATTGGGAGAAGGAAAATATTATCTTCAGTCAGCTCGCCGGTGAGTTATGGGGAGCAGCGGACGGTAATACCATTTTTGAGAACACTTACGGTAAAGGTCAGATCATTTACGGATTAACCGCCGATGAGGTGTTGAGCAGCAAAGGCATCGGGCCCGATTTCAGTTTTACCGGAAACCTGGGAATTGATTACATTCACCGCACCACTGCCAACAGCGAAATATATTTCCTGAGAAACGACCGGGAAGAGCCTGTAAAAGGGATGTGCCGGTTCAGGGTATCGGGGAAATTTCCTGAACTTTGGGATGCTTCAACCGGAGAAGTGCTTCGTGTTTCAGATTATTCCAAAGATAAAACAGGGATCACTATGGATATCGAACTCCCGGCTCACGGGTCTGTCTTTGTCGTTTTCAATAATGAAAAACGCAGGGAACTTCCCTTGTTTGCCGGTCAGGTCAGTTCTGATGCAGGAATTGTGATCCCGGGACCATGGAAGGTGAATTTCCCTCCGGATTGGGGTGCCCCGCCATCGGCCGTTTTCGACCGGCTGATATCCTGGACAGAATCGGAAGATCCCGGCATCAAATACTTTTCAGGTACCGCAACCTATCAGAATTCATTTAAGGCAGATGCAGAATCAGTAAAAAAGAAAATGATCCTCGACCTGGGTGAGGTACGTGATGTGGCAGAGGTTTTTATCAATGGGAAATCTGCAGGGATATTATGGAAAAAACCGTATCAGGCAGATATCACTCATTTGGTTAAATCCGGAGACAATGAGCTGAAGATAGAAATTGTGAACTTGTGGATTAACCGGTTGACAGGAGATATGTTATCGGATCCGGAAGACCGGTACTGCAGAACCAATCAGACCTTTATGAAATCAGAAATATGGCCGGGTGGCGATGAACCTTTCAGGATCCAGACGGCCGGTTTGCTGGGACCGGTTACTCTTTCTGAGAAAAAATGATAATCCGAAAGTGCCCACTGAATTGCCTCGGATAAATATTAAATAAATCATTATGAAACACGTCTTCAGCTATTTATTTGTTTTACTGCTGATTATATCGGCCTCACAGCATTTCTGCATTGCCCAGACGCCGGTTATGTCATGGGATTTTGAAACCATAAGGAACAGGAATGCCATTGAAGCAGCAACCAATTTATCAGATACCATTGAAGGCAATTTTGAACTACCCGAGGGGGTGAGTGGAAAGGGATTGCGCCTGGATGGATTTACGACAAGGGTTGTTCGCAAATCAAAGGACATTAAAAACCCGGGCGCTGAATTCACCATCGAAGCATGGGTTTCCCTGGGCGAATATCCGCTGAACTGGTGTCCGGTGATTACCACCGAATCTGATGAAGTGAAGGGTTACCGTCTTATGATTGGTCCTTACGGGCAGGTGTCATTTGAAACTGCCATCAGTGAACAATGGATCTCCTGCACAAGTGCCAATGAGACAATGCCGCTCAGAAAATGGATACACATTGCGGGTGTTTATAAGGCGAATCAGGAAATGGCGCTGTATGTAAACGGGGAACTTGTGTCTTCCGTGGAGATAAATGGCTCGTTGACCTACCCTGCAAAAACCACCTGCATCCTTGGAATGGTGGCGGCGCCCCAAAGGCCCGTCAATACGATCAGGACCTGGGGAACTGTTCCGACATATTTCGCGTTGGATGGAATTATCGATGAAGTTAAAGTGTTTGATAAGGCATTTACTGCAGACCAGTTGAAAAACAATTTCTTAAAGTATGAGATAAAATCACCGGATATAGAGGCTCGCAGGTTGCCAACTATTGAAAAGAACCCCGGGCGTTTTGGTGCTTTTTATACAAAACTGAAATATTATCCAGGATGGGACAATATATGGCCTGTGGATCAGGATCCGGATATCGTGGTTTGTTTCGACAACAACCCTGCAAAATTGATTTTCTGGAGAGGGATCAGGTACGGGCCTTCCTGGGTTTCCGAAAATGAAAACTGGATGAGCGATCAGAGCCTCGAAACATGGGGTACCGGGAAGAATGATATTGAAGGCTGTTTCGAGCACATGCAGGACCGGCATTGCCGTTTTTCACATGTAAGGATCATTGAAAGCAGTGAGGCAAGAGCAGTGGTTCACTGGCGCTATGCACCTGTCAGCTCGCATAACAGCACCTGGTTGCCCGATCCTAAGACCGGATGGGAGTGCTGGGTGGATGAATACTACTATATCTATCCCGACGGAACTGCCATCCGCAAAGTATCCTGGAATAAAGGGACTACCGGGCGCGCACTGCAGCTCCAGGAATCACTTCCGTTTACACAACCGGGCCAGACCAGTGAGGAGGTAATTGAGGACGATTATGTCAGAGTAGCTGATTATGAGAATAATTCGACTGTCGTTTCTATGAGTATGGGTAAGCGTCCTGTCGACTGGACCGGCAAATACACTGTGCAGCAGTACAATTTCAAATCAGTTTACAAACCATTTATTTGCTTTGAGCCCGGAAACGAAATGTGGGTAAGATGGATCGGCGGAGGATACAACCATTTTCCCGTGAACCAGGCACGCAGCGACGGAAGATGGGCAAAAACATCTGACCGTCCGACCCATTTTGCCAGTTCTCCCTGCTCAGATCCGGTTATACATGAAAACGGAAACCGCTTGCACTGGATCGGGTTATACGGCATGAACAATATGACCATGGATGAACTCGTGAGCTTCGGCCGGTCATGGGCATATGCACCTGAGCTTTCTCTTTCAGGGAATGGTTTGGTTTATAAGGGTTACGACAGGGCACAGAGGTGTTACCAGCTGGAAAGTAATAAGCCAGCCGCCGGGACTGTTGAGCTGACTCTTAAGGGAAGCAAGGATTCACCTGTCATTAATCCTGCTATTTTGGTGAAAAACTGGAATTCAAACGGAGCAAAGATTCTGGTGAACGGCAAAGCTTATAAAAACAGCAAAGTGGGTATTAACCATCAACTTGGTGGAGATGACCTGATAATATACATACCATTAAATGAAATAACGCCGGTTAAGATCACTGTTATGCCCTGATTTAACCGGAGGCTTCAGACGGTATGATTAAGCAGGGAATAATCCGGGACACCGATGGCACAAAAACAAAATTGGCAACATGTGTTGGAGTTGTTAAATGGAATGAAAGGAGGAATAAGAAATGAAATATTTAATAAACAAAGGTAAAGTAACAGTTATGCAAAAGAAATTTATTTCAGGTATTGGTCTGCTTCTGCTTAGTTGTGCTATATCCACTTCAAACGATTCAGAAATTAAGCATGATATTAAAGAAGGATCTAAAGGATTGCATGGCTATATCAGCTTTAGTTCTACCAAACCTCCGGCAGGATTTGGTGCCGGAATAAGTTTTTATTCGGCAGTATGGCCACTCATTGACAAGCCTTTGGCAAATTTTCAGATAGGTCTCCCCAGCACCTGGATCATTCCGGAGAATGCCGGCATCAATTTTCCTTTATGCCCGGTAGGAACGCACGCGAGAGATAACTGGGCTGAGAGAGGGCCAACTTGGGGAAGCGTATTCCAGACCGTTGAAGGAGGTCTGGGCTATTGGGCCGGGAACAGGTTTCGGTACGGACCCCCAAAATTCAGCATGAACGCTACCCCCAGTTGCTATGATTATGAAATAGGATCACCGGGATGGGGCTTTTTCAGAAGTGCTACCCCTCTTCCGGATAACCAGATGGGAATTGCACAACTTAGTAATCAGATACTGGTTCCACCGGACGGACTGACTTTCGAGGGCAATCCCAACGGGCAGTTTCTCGGATATGCCTGGATGGCTTTACCGTTTATGGATGCAAAAGCAGGTCCTCCTCCAACCGGCGATCAAGCCTGGACATTGTTTTTAAATTCGTCAAATTTTAAAGGCCCTGTTGCCTATTACATACCTGAGACCTGGAGCAAAATTTCAAAAAATTATCCGGAAGATTATGGGCGTGGTCTTGATGCCCGGCCCGGGGTAATGGGTGGCGGAGCAATGGAAATTAATACTGTTCCCCGTATGGATGTGAAAACAAAGGGTGATACCGTGTATTATAAAATACCGAAAATACAATTCCCGGTTGATAATCAGGGCCGTACAGTATTGGTGCAGGATGTGAAGTATTACTCAAAAGATGCACTTTATAATACTTTTAAAGAATGGCGTGATGGGAAATCTGCTTGCTCCGGTACTTTCAGTGAAACGGGTATGTGGGAACCTGTAATGAGCACAAAAATGCCATCATTTAACCAGGATGGAGTTCCCCTGACGAAAATAGATAACATCTTCAATACAACGATATTTTCTGAAAATGTATTTGGGATCCAGTGGAAAAACAGTCCCCTCACACCCGACGGGATATTCCCACAATATTACAGGCAGGTTGGTAATGGCTGGCGGGAGCCGGTTTCTGCATCAAAGGTCCCCGCTGACCTGGTAAATAAGGAATTCAAACTGGCATCAAGAGGAACTCCGTATACTACTCCAAACAGCGGATCCTGGGCAACACCTGGTCCTGAATCCGAACCGTTTGAAGTAACACTGACTGACGGTTCAATTGTAAGATATTGCTGGTACCGTTTTGTGGACCAGCCTTCTTTGCAGCAGTTTAACTGGACGATGGACGAAAAGGAGAAACTACAGAAATTTGTTGAAATGATCCATTCTCAGTGGCTTATCAATAGAGATTATATGGAACCACCCCGGGAGGGTGATTTGGTATCACTCGATCCGGCCCTGATTGTAAAACCACCTCAAGGTTATGAGGTTGGATACGTACCAATTGTTATTGGTCAGAGATGAATTTTTATAAATACATCGAATACTTTTAAAAACTAACAATTATAATAAGATGAAAAGCTACTATTTTAAGGAAAAACTCTTAGTCGTTTCAGCCGTAATCATTCTTTACAGCCTGCAAGTTTCGGCACAAAATGCCTCTGACAAAGGCACTATCCGGAATGGCAATGTGGGTGGTTATATGATTACACAGATCGAGAAAGTTGACGAATCATTTAATGCAGGATACTCGATGTACATGGCTGCCTGGCCGTTGGTCAGGGAGTATCCGGGTAGAAGTTTTCAATCAGGCCTGTTCGGCACGTGGATGCATCCGCAACATGAAGGCCCCTTGCCCTTAGAAAAATTGTATTCCAATATAGAAGGAGGACTTGGCTGGTGGCGGGACACCGAGTACGCCACAGAGACACCAAAATTTATCATGGGCGGCGTACAGCTGAATTTTGTCGGATGGGCCAACGGACCTGGTGCCGGCAAGGGCAGGGACTGGGACAATCCAAGAGGGAAATATGGTGTAGCCCAACTCAGCCCCTGGATCTTGTGGCCCCCGGATGGACTGAACCTGAAGCAGGGTACCTCCGGCGAACTTTTTGGCAGCGGGTATTTGCCCCTTCCACTTACGGAACCAAAAAAGACGACGGCAGGGAAAGATGTTCCCACGGGTAATCAGTGCTGGACATTGTTTCTTAACACCGGAAATTTCAAAGGCCCGGTGGCCTTCTTTACCCCCTATTTCTGGAGCCAGGCCTCAGCAGAGGACCCGCGGCTGAGTGGCTATTTTTTAGATCATCTTCCCTCAAAGGCCAACAAACCATTTCAGATGGAAACGCAGCATATCTATTCCGCAGAAGCTACAGACTCCAAAGGGCAGACCTATGCCCGCATGGCACCGACACAATATCCTGCAGGGCCCGACGGGTCTTCAGATTTATTGCACCGCCTGATGGTTTATAAGAAGACGGCTTTATGGGACGCTGTCGAAGCCTGGTTTAAGGGCGGCAATGTGGCTGATGGTAAAATTGACCTCGAAGGAGCCACCATGCAAAAGTTTAAAAAGGGAGTCCGGTCAAACTGGAGATTTTATGGAAGTCATATACCCCAGGAGAAACGTGCCTTTATTAATATTACTGACTATATGGACGCAAATGTAACCGATTCAGCTACCCTGAGGGTTCGCTGGGAAGGTGAGTTCATCAAAGGGAGAGAAAAAAACGGTTCTGTGGTAACCCTTCCGGAATATTACAAACTGGTAAAAACCGGAAATGACGATATTGGGAAGTGGATGGCAGTGGCACCCAAAGATGTGCCGGCTGAAACCGGTTTGCATAAGGTCAGCTTCAGCAATACTGATCCAAGAAATGCACTTCCGTATGTTACTCCTGAGGAAAAGGAGAGCAGCTGGAAAACTCCCGGACCGGTAGCCGGGCCTTTCAAGGCGAAACTGGGAGATGGCAGTACAGTGACCTACTACTGGTACCGGTTTGCTGACCAGCCTGCTCTGCTCAACGCAGACCTGAGCAAAGAGGAGCGGGAAGAAATGCAAAGGCGGGTGGAGTTGCTTCACAGGAACTGGACAAAGGAACGCGAATATCTTCCGCCGCCCCTGATTGGAAAACTGGCAGAGATTGATCCGGCATTGATCGTCAATCCACCGGCAGGCTTTGAAGTGGGGTACGTGCCTGTCGCTACCAGGCAGGGGTTGGAGTAATTCTGGCCAACCCCTGCGGCTAGGGGAGACTGTTTTTAATAAATTAACCGCAAGGGGCGCAAAGGATTAAGAGATAAGTTGTTGATATTGAATAAATTAATAAATATGAAGAAATTAAGATTTTTAACAGCGATTATCCTGTTTGTTTTTGTTACATCATTCGGTTATGGACAGAACACAAAGGATATTATATCAAACTCTGATATTAAGCAAGTTACAGAGAAACTAATCCTCAATCATGGTTCCGAGAATGCGGCACGTATTGAGCGTGGCGTAAAACACCTGGCTGCACTATGGTTTGAAGATGATGGCACTGGTGCTGAATTTCAGGAGTTTTGCGTGAAGCAGTTTATCCCTTCAGGACCTGAGCTCGACAAGGCCCTGGACATTGCGGAGCAGCAATTTGAGGCTATCAATGGATACAGGCGGGAATTATCCCTGGCACTCGACTATCCGTTAGTGACAATGGCCCGGCCTGTAACTGAACTCGACAGGTTATTCAGTCGTTCAGGGATCAATATTGATTTTTACAAAAGCAAACTTGCGCTGGCAATTGCACTGAATTTCCCCTATTATACAAATGCAGAAAAGGAAGGACTCGGCGCCGGATGGAGTCGAAAGGAATGGGCAATGGTCAGATTGGGAGATATGTTTGATTACCGAACCGATCCGGATAAGGAACCCGACCCAGTGCTGCTTCCTGATGAGCTCCGCGACTACACTTCACTCTACATAATTTCCATGGACCATGTGTTATCCCCCGGACTGGAAATTCTTTTTCCTGATGGAACCCGGTTGAACAGTCATAACGGACTAAGGGATGAAATCAAAGGTCTCTACTCCAGGAATAATCCCTTGGAAAGGCAGCGGACAATAAGCACGATCGTGATGCATATCATTCATCAGACCATACCTGAATGTATGATAGGGGAGACCTCCTATTACTGGGAACCTCAGGCAAATAAGGTTTATGTGAAAAAGGAAGGCAGGTTTGTCGAGACTGATTTTGAGCCTGAACCTGATAAACGGTACCGGGTACTACATCACAATATGACAGCAAAAATGCGCCAGGATGTCAAGTATCCTGAAGGATCTACGTATATGTCGCGGACATTTGAAAATGCGCAGTTAAGCGAAGAGAAAATTGTTTCATTGCTCAAATCAGTTGTCAGCGCCCCTGAAAAAAAGATGGTTGCATCATTGATTGAAAAAAGGATCGGCAGGAAGCTGGAACCATTTGACATATGGTACACTGGATTCAGTGACAACAAGGATTATGACATGGACCAACTGGATAAGATGCTCAGGGAAAAATATCCCACACCGATGTCATTTCAGCAGGACATCCCCAATATCCTGAGAAGAGTTGGTTTTCAGAATTTTGAAGCCGATTTCATCGGAAATCATATTGTAGTTGACCCCATTCCCTCGGGAGGACATGCAAACGCCCCACAAATGAGAGGGTCAAAAGCGCATTTGCGCACGCGTTTTGAAAAGGATGGCCTTAATTACAAAGGCTACAGGGTTGGCATGCATGAAATCGGACATAACATTCAGCAGAATGTGGGTACTTACATGACCGATTATTATTTACTCAAAGGCATCCCCTGCAGTCCATTCACCGAAGCCATGGCAGATCTCATTGCTTATCGGAGCCTGGTAGGTTTAGGAGTGAATCCGGAATACAGTGCCAGGGAAAAGCAGGACAACGCATTGGCTGCGTTTTGGTTTGTCTGTGAAATGGGATCAGAAGCGCTTCACGAAATCAGGGTCTGGAACTGGTTGTACGAACATCCGGATGCAACTGTTGAAGAGCTTAAAACAGCAACCATTGATATCGCCAAGGATATCTGGAACCAGTATTTCGCAGACATTTTTGGCGTGAAGGATGTGCCGGTTTTTGCCATTTACAACCACTTTATTTCCGGGGCCCTTTACCTGCACAGTTATCCTCTTGGGAACATCGTGCTGATGCAGCTTGAAGAGTATTTTGATGGACGTGATTTTGCATCCGAAATGATACGGACGTGTAAAATTGGCAAACTTACACCTGATCTTTGGATGATGGAAGCGACAGGAGAGCCATTGAGCTCTGAACCGCTTTTAAATGCCATGCGAAAGGCGCTTAAAGAGTATAAATAGTTTGCAACTCCAGACATAACTTGAATAAGCATGGTAAAATATAAGCAGACATCATATTAAAATAGAGTGAGTGAATGCGAAAAATTATTGAAATTATAATTCATAACAAACTCTTATCGATTCTATTGGCGATTTGTTTATCGTTAATGTTATCATGTAACTCTGTGGATTCTCCGATTAACAAAACAAATAATCAGGATCTGGCAGAACTCTTCCAAAATCCCCCGGATGAGTTTAAACCCGGTGGATACTGGTGGTGGTTGTACAATAATGTGGATAGAGCATCCATTACAAAGGATCTGGAGGCATTTCATAATAAGGGTATAGGCTTTGTTCTATTGGTTTGCACCAGTAACTGGAGTGCCAGCCCGACACCACACGGTCCGGAATTTCTGTCGGACGAATGGAAAGAACTTTTTCTACATGCCCTGGAGGAAGCACATCGCCTTAACATCAAGGTTGATGTAAATATTGCACCAGGTTGGAATATGGGAGGACCATGGATAACACCGGATAAAGCATGCCGGTGGTTTATTCAGTCGGAGTTGAGGATGAGTGGCCCCATAACATTTAAAGGGGAACTTCCCCTTCCAGAAGCCAATGATGGCTATAACGATAAGCCCATGTTCAACATCGTGAGGCAACTCCGGATTCCTATTGAAGAAGCAGATTATCGGGATGCTGCTGTGGTTGCTTTTCAAGTGCCGGAAAACATGGAGACGGCTCTGCTAAAAAATTTTCGGACAGACCTTGGTAAAAAGAGTGCTCGCAGTGATGGCGATTGCTTTGTTCCAGCAGTAAAAGTGATGTCGGATCCCCGCGAACCCTGGGTCAGGTCAGAGAAAGATATGTCTGTTGCTCCATCTGATGTAATAGACTTAACCCATAAGCTAAATGAAAATGGTGTGTTGGAATGGGAAGTTCCGGAAGGTGATTGGGTGATTGTTCGGACTGGACACCGAATGACAGGAGCCCGGTTAAGCGTTCCTTTACCGGGTATGGAAGGGCTTGAAAATGACTTTTTAGACCGGGCCGGAGTGGAGCAGATGTTTTTGAATACAGGTAAGGTTTTGGCTGAGCTGGCAGGACCCCTGGCAGGAACTACATTGCGAGCATTCTGCAACGATAGTTTTGAGGCCGGCTATCCCAACTGGACTGATAACATGCCGCAGCATTTTAAAAAATACAGGGGATATGATATGATTCCCTATTTACCGGTACTTAAAGGCTATATTGTTGGTAATGCCGAAATATCTGAGCGTTTTCTCCATGATTACAGAAAAACAATTGCCGATTGTATGGCAGATGAGCATTATGGACGTTTTGCAGAGCTGGCAGGTGCGTATGGTATCCAATCAAGAGCAGAAGCAGCTGGTCCGAACTGGTCCTCTACGATGTGTATGGATGGGCTGAAAAACCTTGGACGAACACATTACCCCCAAGGTGAATTCTGGCGATTATGGTTTCTGGATGGCGGGCAAAATATGGTTGGAAAGCAAACTGCTTCTGCAGCTCATATTTATGGCATCAGAACCGCGTCAGCTGAAGCTTTTACTGCCGGGGGTGTGGATTCACTGGGTCGTAATTATCATTGGTCCGCTTATCCGGCAAATTTGAAACCATTGGCCGACAGGGCTTTTTGTGAGGGTATCAACAATATGGTCATTCATACTTTAACAGCTCAAAGAGAACAAGATGGTCTGCCTGGTTACGAATATGGTGCAGGAACCCATTTTACACCCAATGTAACCTGGTGGGATCAGGCCGCCGGAGACTGGCTGGGATACCTTGGTCGCTGCCAGGCAATGCTGCAAAGCGGACTCTTTGTGGCAGATGTGCTCTACTATAACGGTGACTGGGCTCCCAATCTTGTTGGTCCCAAACATACCGACCCGGCTTTAGGCAAAGGCTATGATTATGATGTCTGTAATGAGGAAGTGCTTTTAACGCGGCTATCTGTTGAAAATGGCAGACTTGTATTGCCAGATGGAATGAGCTACCGCATTTTGGTGCTTCCTGATGAAACACGTATGCCGGCCGAAGTTGCTGCAAAGTTAGATGAATTGGTACGGTCCGGTGCAACAGTTATTGGGCGCAAACCGGCATCGGATCCAGGTCTGAAAAATTACCCCAGTTGTGATGAAGTGGTAAAAAATATTTCTGATGAACTATGGGGAGATATTGACGGAACTACCGTAGTTGAAAACTCTGTCGGCAAAGGTCGCGTTATTTATGGCCGTACCATAAGGGATGTATTACTGGGGGATGGCGTGCTGCCTGACTTTGAAGTTAGCGGACAACCGAACACATTTATCGATTTTATTCACCGCAGAACCGCGGACACTGAGTTCTATTTCATTGCAAACCGGAACAATTGGCAGGAGGAGGCAACACTGACCTTCCGCCAGGAGGGCCGTCAGCCGGAATTATGGGATCCTGTAACTGGGAAACAGCGCAACCTTCCTGAGTATACTTTCAAGAATGGACGTACTTCAATCCCTTTGAAATTCGAACCTTATGGTTCTGTTTTTATCGTTTTCCGCAAAAAAGCTACAACCAGGGATGGAAAGAATATCGCTGCCTATCAAAAAATTAAGCAAATTGAGGAACCCTGGCATGTGACTTTTGATAAGGATTGGTTTTATCCGGTTGATTCGCTGACTGGCGATGAAGCAAGTGGAAGGTTTAATTTCAAAGGGCTTGCAGATTGGTCAACACACCCTGAAAAAGCAATCAGGTACTTCAGTGGGACTGCTATATATAATGTTGATTTCATAGTTGACAGCGATCTTAACGACGAGGCTTCTTATTTTCTTGATCTCGGGGAAGTACATGTGTCCGCATCGGTCAAACTAAATGGCAGAGATCTGGGTGTTGTGTGGTGTGCTCCCTGGAGAGTTGATGTTAGCGAGGCACTGGTAAAGGGGGCAAATCAACTTGAAATTGAAGTTGTTAATTGCTGGCCTAACCGATTGATTGGAGACGGAAAGCTGCCGGATGAACAACGCCGGACCCATACGAATATTAATGTTTATTACGGGCCCAAAAGAAGTGGTGAAGAACACAAACTGCTGCCCTCAGGCTTGCTGGGGCCAGTTACATTACTTGAAGAATTTTAACAGTAAAACTTAATTATCTACGATGAATTTTTTGAATGAATTTTCCAACGGTAATCCTTCCATTTTTATCTCTGATTTTAAATTTTCAGGGCTTGATAAAAGTACAATAAACACCTGCAAAATCATTGTTTTTATAATACTCATTTCAGGTTCTTCTTTATATAGTCAGGATAAGAGCAAAACCGTCCTTGAAGTAAAAGAATCTCCCCGTTTATGGGTGAGTCAGGAAACAGCAGGCAATCTTGGCGGGAAGTTGCATACGCCCTACCTTCAGGAGCAGGCGAAGAGAATCCTTGATGATGCAGACTATTTGATAAATGCCAGGCCTATTGCCGAAGGGGAAGCAAGCGCATATCAACAGGGAACCAGGGCCATTGCCGGTCACCTTCAGTGTCTTACCGCTGCCTGGGTCTTAACCCGCGAGGCAAAGTACAGAGCGGCCGCCATCCGGCACCTGGCTAACCTGATGAACTGGGATCAGATCAGTTGTGAAGCCCGGCCACATACACCGAAGGAGCCTGTAATGCCGTTTTGCCTGAGTTATGGTGAGCATGCTGCCGACATTGGACTGATGTATGATCTTTTTCGACCAGACATCACCCCGGAGGAGCAGCAGGTGTTTTTTGATGTACTTGATCGCTTTTATCTGAAGAAAGCACTTGATTGTCTGGAGGATGCACCATGGTGGGCCAATCAGTGGTGGTCTAACTGGAATGCTGTTTGCAGCGGTGGAATGGGAATGATGGCACTGGCATTTTATGAAGATCGTCCGGAGGTTCGTGAACTCATCCCCTTTGTGGAAAAATCACTGGGAGAGTACTTCAAGTCTTATATAAAAAATGGTGGAGGATGTCACGAGGGAACCGGCTACTGGAACTATGGAATGCACTATGCCATGCGTTACCTGCTGAGTTGGGAGAATGCAACCGGGCGGCAGCATCCTGCATTTGAGATTGAGGAGTTAATAACGACGCTCGATTTCCCACTCGACTTTACAGGCATTACATTCGGAGATAATGATGGCTGGCATCCAACGGGAATGTTTTTTATGCTGGCAAATCGCCTCGATAAGCCTTATGCAGCGTTGCGGGCAGCAGCCTACCTTGAAGAACATCCCGGAAAGCGTTCCGGAGAGATGGAGCGTTTTACGCGTGCAGCCACAGGCGATATTCTTTACGCTGCTGATTTTATTCCTTTCACTAAAGAGATGACTAAACTCAGAGCGGCACATGCGAAGGAGAAGGAGCCTGTTGCACGAGTATACAAAGGGCTTGGATGGGCAGCCCTGGCAGATGATTCAGCTTTCCCAACCCTGCGGCTTTCTGCTCGCGGCGGATCAAGCGAGATAACCGGACACGGTCAACTCGATCTGCTTAGTTTTAAATGCATGGTCAATGGTGAACGGATGATAGAATCTCAAAGTCACAAGGGTTACCTAAGCACTACTTTCACCAGTCGGGGTCAGGATCTATACAGCAGAAGTGCCGCAGCAAACAGTACCCTTTTTGTTGATGGACTCGGTTGTGATGAAAATGTGGTCTGTGACACTACTGAAATACTTATTGCCAATGACCTCCGGGGGATCCGTATAGATGGCTCATCGATCTATCTGCCCAGGTGGAAAGGATTTATCGGACGCCTCCTGCTGATGGTTGAAAACAGATACTGGCTCGTGATCGATGCCGCCCCGGGACATATTATGGAATCGCGCTTTCATACCTATGCCGACTTCACAAAGGGTTCAGACTGGGTATTGCTGGAGAGCGGTAACGAAAAAATGATGATGACTTTAGCCTCTATGGGAGAAGGTGTTATGCAGGAATCATTCGGCATGCCTGCTACCCCGCAGGAGCAGACGAAGATTTTCAGATGGATAAGTCCATTAGCCGGGGATAACCTGCATGTCGCAGCCCTTAATCCGGGCAGCGAAAAACTGAATCTGAATTTGAAGAAATTAAGTGATGGGGGATATGCTATTGAGGTGAAAGGTCCGGAAGGTTACCAACGCACCATTGAACTGACCTCCAATTTGAAATTAAAGGATTAGTGATGGCGCAACCGAAATGATGGGATAATGCAAAACTGGCAAACCATACGGATGGCGCTAAAACATATCGTTGAGCCCACTATGAAAAAAAAATTATTTGCCACAAAGGCACGAAGACACAAAGAATTCACCAAGATTATTCAACTGATATTCATTACTTTGTGTGCCTTGGTGCCTTGGTGGCAGGAAAGGCTTTCCCGGGTAGACTCAATATTTAAAGCGATTGGTTATGATTAGAACAACTCTTTTTAAAACATTTTTAGCGTGTGACTTAATTTTAATGGGTGCGGCATCGTGCACTGAGAAAGAAACACCATCCGGTCAGCTTCCAAATATTCTGTTTATTCTTGTTGATGACCTTGGATATGGAGATGTGGCATGTTACAACCCGGAATCAAGAATTCCTACGCCAAATATCGATCAAATGGCTGCAGAAGGTGTGATGTTCACAGATGCTCATAGTCCATCAACAGTTTGTACACCAACACGCTACAGTATTCTTACCGGTCGTATGGCATTTCGCACCGGAATGAGAAGTGTATTTTCAGGAGCAGGTGGGCCATGCCTGATAGAGGAAGGCAGGCTGACCCTGCCGGAAATGCTCCGGAAGCAGGGATATTTTACTGCCGGTGTTGGAAAATGGCATATTGGCATGACATTCTATAATGATTCAGGTGCGGTGATTAAGGATTGGGGGATTGAAGGTGTGAACCAGATAGATTATTCACGTGCTATTCCGGATGGCCCGGTCAACCGCGGTTTTGATACTTTTTTTGGTACGGTAAGCTGTCCGACCACAGACTTTCTCTATGCCTATGTTGAAAACGACAGGATACCTGTTCCGCCGACAAAGTTGCTGGACAAAAGTAAATTGCCCAATCATGCCTACAGCCACGATTGCCGGCAGGGGATGATTGCGGATAATTTTGATCTGGAAGAGGTTGACCTTGTTTTCCTGGAGAAAAGCAAATCAATTCTCGACGATCATGTGAAAAACAATCCTGGCAAACCGTTTTTCCTTTATCATTCCATGCAGGCGGTGCATCTTCCCTCTTTTCCTGCAAATCAGTTTAAAGGGAAAACCAACTCAGGTCCCCATGGTGACTTTATCTTTGAGATGGACTACATTGTTGGAGAACTTCTTAAGAAGCTGGATGATCTTGGTGTTGCCGACAATACAATTGTAATGTTTGCCAGTGATAACGGACCGGAGGTGCCGACAGTGATTGATATGCGAAAGACCTATGGTCATGATGGAGCAAGACCCTGGAGGGGAGTGAAGCGTGACCAGTGGGAAGGGGGACACAGGACACCTTTCATTGTTAAATGGCCTGGAAAGGTGAAACCCAACTCAGTTAGCGACCAACTGCTGAGTCTCACTGATGTGATGGCTACCATCGCCGAAATTACAGGGGCAGAAATGCCACATGATGCTGCTGAAGACAGTTACAACATGCTTCCGGTATTGCTTGGTAAAGCAGGGGAGGAGCCGGTGAGACAGTATATGCTGCAACAAACCTGGACCCTTGATATGTCGATTCGCAATGGCAACTGGAAATACCTCGATCACAAGGGCTCAGCTGGCAATAATTATGAAAGGGAAGGTGAATGGGGAATGAAACAGTATGCCATTGAAGACACGGATCCGGATGCTCCGGGGCAGCTTTATAACCTGGATACTGATCCGGGTGAAACCACCAACCTTTACAGGAGGCATCCTGAAATAGTAAAAGAGCTGAAGGCAAAGCTTGAGGAGTTTAAAGCCAGCGGGAGAAGCGCTCCGTTATAAGATTATTCCACCTCCTGCCTTTGCAATTCGGTAAGGGTGTCAAGTATCAGCCGGAAAAGGTTCTCATAGCCATACAACGGGAGGTTTTCGGGAGTATCTGCTGTTTGATGTGCGCTTCCTGCCTTTCCCTTTGTGAGAAAGAATATGGCCGGCACTCCTTTTTCCTGAAAAGGATAATGATCGCTGTTGGGTTTGCTTTCCCTTTCCTCCACGTCAACCATATACTGTTTTTCCCTGTTTATCTTATGGATGATGGCGGTTTCCCTGGGCCTGTTTGGCGCGTTGAACAGGTTTACCCCATCCTGCCCGGTACCCACCATGTCGAGGTTGATTGCCAGATTGATGTTTTCCAGGGGAAAAAGTGGGTTGTTGGCATAATACCTGGATCCCAGCAGGCCTGCTTCTTCTCCGCTAAACAACATGAAAGCCATGGTATAATGGGGTTTTTTTCCGTTGGAAAAATGCCTGGCCAGATCCAGTACCATTGTGGTTCCACTGGCGTTGTCATTGGCGCCGGCAAAAAAATTGCCCTCGCCAAAAGATCCGAGCATGTCGTAGTGCGCTGTGATTACGATCACTTTGTCTGAATGCCCCGGGATATAGCCGATCAAATTTCGTGTGGTATAATTTTCTTCGTATTCATTGCTTACTTTTGCCTCTATGCGGGAAATTTCCGCTGGCAGGGATTCTCTTTTGACCTGAAAATGAGCGACAGGCAACACACTCCGGCCAACCCGTCCGCCAGGTACGTTGGGATGCACCTCAAGAACTGAAGAAATTCCTGCAACGCCTGATATTACAAGTGACCTTACAAAATGATACAGCTCCGGATTATTCAGACCGAGGGAGTCTAGAATTACAATCGGATGGCTGTTTTTGCCCGTTATTATTTCTGTAAGCTCCGACGTATTTTTCATAAGGTCAGAGTTGATAATTAAAGGTTTAGAGCCTCCTGTATAGGATTTGCTGGAGGGAACAATCATATAATCTTTTCCAAAGGCCATCTCTTTCCCATTGATTTTCAGGGAGACTTCGGTCAGATTGTTTACATTGAACGCGTATTTCTGGAAATAATCAGGGCCATAGGATTTCAAGCCCAGCTTTTTAAACTCATTTTTAAGATAGTCAGCTGCCAGACTGTCACCTTTGAGGTAATAGCCCCTTCCGTGCAGCTCCGGACTGCACAGGTTTTGCAGTTGTTTACGGAAGTATTTAATGTCCTGGGCGTTTGAATGTATTACTGATGATACAACAAAAATGGTTAACAAGGCTGATAATTTAAAGAATCTGTTCATTTTAGTTAATGTATTTATTGTGAATATGTTATATATAAATATCATAGTGTAAAAATAAGTATTATGATATGAACATTAAAATGTATATTTAGAACACAGAGGTTCGCCAAGGTCTGCCAATATGTTCACTGTCTTTGTGATCAACCTGAAATACTCAGATTAAAATGTTATTTACGGGGTGAAAATAGTAAATAATGAGGAACAATTCTAATCTATGATGTTTGATTAAATTTAAAATCATTTTAATTAAGCAATTTTTAACTTTATAAACATCTAATATTAAATTATTTAAAAAGTTTAATAAGCATATAAAGCGGGTCACAAAATATGTGGATGGAGAAAAAATTGATAATTAAAAAACTTGTTTTTATATTTGTTTCA
>CAYMXK010000031.1:0-228 GCA_964393915.1 uncultured Prolixibacteraceae bacterium | reverse complement strand
AAAGTAATTTTTCGAGGTGTTTTTAGTTCTATGCTGCGCTTTATGAAATCAATATTGCCTAAGTCGAACAATAGTTAAACGTACCCAAAGAGGTACCTAAACCATTTGCAATGACTGACATTAAACTAATGAACCTCACCAGGTTAATTCTACAAGGATTTATTGACGTGTACGTTGTAAATACTTACTCTGCTAAAATAGAAATCACTTCACAGAACTTATATCTTA
>CAYMXK010000030.1:0-21143 GCA_964393915.1 uncultured Prolixibacteraceae bacterium | reverse complement strand
TATCATAAAACAGGAAGTCACCCTCGGTAAACTTCTCGTCGCATGATGAGAAGAGGGCTGTCAGGATCAACAGATATTTAACTATATTTTTCATTCCTATCGGTTTTAATTTATAATTACTTTGCTGAATTCAATGAGATTAGCTGCATCCTCTCCTATAAAATGCTCCTCTCAGCTGGTCTCATCATTTTAACTTCTCATTTACCATCCCGGATTTTGCTGCAGTTTTGAATTCTTGTAAATCTCCGCCTGTGGTATCGGGTACAGGTTCATATGGTCCTGATGAACTCTCCTTTCAAGCAATATTTTTTCGTATGCGAAACCACCAAAAGGGTTAGGGCCAATGTTCATTGCATAAATATCGGTCGTTTCCTGACCAATCATCCATCGGCGAACATCCCAGAAACGGTGGTCTTCGAAGGCCAGTTCCACGCGGCGTTCATTCCTGATTCTCGTACGGAAGGCATCCTTCGTCATGCCTGCAGGAAAATCAGGCATACCAGCTCTTTTCCGGATCAAATTAACTGCTTCCAACGCTGTCATTCCAAGTGTTGATGCATCTTCAGGCCCATAGGCTTCATTCATCGCTTCGGCATAATTCAGCAGTACTTCACCAAACCGGAACAACACCCAGGTATGACGTCGTTGGGTAGTGTTGGTTGGAGAGAGGTTAACTGCTTCAATTACATATTTTTTCAGGTAGTATCCTGTTTTGGTGGCATTGGCTTTTGGCAAACCGTTGGCGCCACCATAAAAACTTTCAACCACTTGACCCTTCCACATGGAGTTGTTAAGAATAACTGTCTTTTCGAGTCTCGAATCTCTTCCGGCATATGGGAAAAACGGATCATAGCCCGAAGCAGGGTCAGTAATTGGCAATCCGGTCTGGACCATCTCATAGGCATCCACCAAATTCTGTGTCGGACAGGTTCCGGTGTTTCCTCCTTCAAATCCAATCGGGAAATTCCTTCTTTCAAATCCGTTGGAGTCGCCCTCCCGTCTTTCCATAATCAATTCCGGGCTGGTCAGATTATTCACGATATTGCTGTAGTTGGATTCCAGCGTGTACCATCCGGAGTTAATAATTGTCTTTGAAGCAGCTGCTGCTTCTTTCCACAGGTTAATGTCATTGGCACTATTGTGGAGCGGACTGGCGGCATAAAGCAAAACCCTCGCTTTAAGAGCCAGAGCTGCCCCACGGGTCGCACGACCGGTTTCCTTGGCCGAAGAAAAATTGCCAAAGTTGGTGGGTAGTACCGATGCAATTTCGTCGCACTCCTGTACAATAAAATTGACCACCTCATTGAATGAATCCTGGTCGACAGTCTTAGCCTCGTCAGGTGTTAACACTGTGGTAATTAAGGGTACATCCTTGTATCGTTTAATGAGCTCGAAGTAGAAAAATGCACGGAGGAAGCGCGCTTCATAAGGATACATGGCAAACTGCTCCATAATTTCGTCATAATTTTCATTAAAACGTTCCTCTGGGAATTCCTGCCCTGCACTTTCGGCCAAAAAGAGGTTAACAGCCCTGATGCCTTCATACATGTCGCCCCACACATTATCAAGGGGTTGAATGGCACTCCAGCTTCCGTCGTTGAATTTCTGGACGTTGGATAAGTCCCACACATGCTCAGCCTCATCGGTTGCCGATGAGCGCATAGCGCCATCGATGCTGTTAAAGTCGGTGGGGAGTTTGGAATAAATCCCGGTTAAAAAGCTCTTTGTACGTCCAAAATCTGCAAAAACATCATCTTTGCGATTGTAGGAGGTTTCATCATAGTCTAAATATTCGCAACTGCCAAGGGTAATAACCATCAGCCCGATTAAACCATATTTTATATATTCCCGTATCTTCATGTCTGTTTCTTTTATAGATTAAAATCCGAGGTTAATACCAAAATGCCAGGAACTAAGGGTTGGATAGGTCACACCAGTTTCTTCCGGATCGAGCACATCAACCATGTCGATAGAGAAGAGATTCGTGCCCCGTGCAAAAATCCTGGCCGATTTCATGTTTAACTTATCCAACAGTTGGTCTGAAAAGCGGTAATAGATTTCCAGACGTCTCAGTTTCAGGTAATCTCCCTTTGTCAGCCAGATATCATTTTTCTGATAATTATTCGCATTTTCCAGCAGGGAGAGTCTTGGCAGCGTTGCACTTTGTGCTGTTTCCGGTGTCCATCGGTCTGATGAAAAGGTAGAAATGGTGTTCTGCCCGCGCAGTGGCCAAAACACACTTTTTGTATTCAAGAAAAGCGTTTGGTTGGCAATTCCCTGGAAAAGGGCATCCACACCAAAGCCTTTAAATTCAAGGCCAATGGTTGAAGCATAATAGACTTCAGGATATCCTGAACCGTATCCGATGGGTACCTGGTCAAGCTGATCAATAACACCATCGTTATTCTGATCTTTGTACTTTATGTCGCCCGGGCGGATCTCGGAGAAGAGTTGCCTTGGACTGTTCTGAATATCAGCCTGATCTGCAAAGAAGCCCAATGCCTCCAGACCAAACTGCTGTCCAATCCGGTTCCCCGTTTGTTTCAGGTAATCATAGGGCTGAAATTCTTCATTCATCTCCAAAATTTTATTCCTGGCATAAGAGAAATTACCACCCAGATGATAGCTGAAATCTCCAATCTTCTCTTTCCACATCAGAGAAGCTTCAACTCCTTTATTTTCCACTTCACCCACATTTTCGACCGGACGTGAAACGCCAATCAGCGAAGGAACGGATCCATTCAAAGAAGCCAAAATCTGGCTTCTTTTCTCATAAAAAGCGTCTACGCTAAGTTGCAGGTGGCTCAATAATTTTAAATCCAGTCCGAGGTTTGATTTCATGGATTTTTCATATGACAGTCCAAACGCAGGCAGCTGCCCTTCGAGAATGCCCCCGGTGCTGGTGTTGTTGTTGGTAAAATAATAGCCTCCTCCTGAGAAAAATCCCTGGTCGTAAAGGTTGGCAGACATCCGGTCATTGCCACTCATTCCCAGTGAGGCCCTTACTTTCATAAAGTCAATGATCCGGCTTTCGCGAAGGAAATCTTCGCGACTTGCGATCCATCCTGCGGAGAGAGAAGGGAATAATCCGAATTGGTCACCATCAGGCAGAATATTGCTGCCGCTATACGACAGGACGCCATCGAGATAGTACTTGTTTAAATAGCCGTAGCTGGCGGAAGCAATCAGGCTTTGATGCAAAAACGTATTATACTGCCCGTCATTCACCCGCTTATCCTGATGATAGATCAGGGAAGTAGTCAATTCACTTTTGTCCCATGAGGTGTCGTAATTCACTTTTCCGTAGATTGTTGCATGGCGACGCTGTCCTCCAAAACTATCGGAAGCATTCAAATCGGTTTCACTGCCGTAACTGGCAACCGTGGTATCCCTGATTGCTCCGGTTGATGGATCCCTTGACACCGCTACGCTCTCATAAAGAAAGCCGCGGGTTTTGCTTTCCCAATAGCCAACCCGATTGTCATAGCCCACGGCTACCTCGGCAGATAAGCCATCTACCCAGGCACTTAAATCCTGAATAATGTGCCCATCGGCATTAATCTCCCGGCTGTGGGGTGTCCGCACCCCCGTAGATGAAACCAGGGCAACCGGATTGTTGTCGTAAAATTCAGTACCTCCCCAAACGCCATTAATGGATTCAATAGGGAAAACCCCGGACGGTACACTGTATAATGCGTTCATCACGCCACTAACCCTTGCGCCCGGCTCATTATTTCCGTCAATTGCCCCGGCAACATTCACCCGGAATTTGGTGGTTTTAGTCAAATCAATATCGAGGTTGGTCCTGAAATTAAAGCGATCGTATTTCATCTGGCTGTTGTAACGATCATCCAGGGTGGTGTTGTCCAGCATACCACGTTCATTGTGATAATTGAGCGCGACGAAATACCTTACCGTTTCACCTCCGCCACGGAAGCTGGCGTTGAAGTTGGTATTTGTTCCATAGTCCTTTAGTGTTTCGCTCATCCAATCGACGTTGGGGAAAAAGAACGGCTGATTTCCACTTTGATAATCCTGCAGGTCCCATTCAGAGTAAACAAACGGATTTCCATCTAGGGCACTGGCTTCGTTTACGGCCCGGGCATAGTCGTATCCGTTGAGGAACTCAGGTGTCCGGAAAGGCGTATTGAAGCCTTGCTCAAATTTGAAATCAACATGGAAAGATTTGTATTCCCCTCTTTTGGTGGTGACCAGAATGGCACCATTGGCACCCCGTTGACCATAAATGGCCAGCGCTGCTCCATCTTTCAGTACCGAAACACTTTCAATCTCCTCCAAGGCCAGGGATGCCATGTCGCGTTCAAACCCATCGACCAGCACCAAAATGGAGCTGTTGTTAAAAGTTCCTCTCCCGCGTATAAACATATCCGGGTTGCGGTTCCAGGGTTCTCCCCCGTTTTGCAGTACGCTTAAGCCAGTAAGCTGGCCGTAAAGACTTTCTTCCGGATTCATGGCTGTACTTTTCTCGAGCTGATCGGCATACACCACATCAATCGAAGAAGTTACCTTCTCAACTTCCTGTTCTCTTCCAAAGCCCAGTTGAATTTTTTTATCTGTATTGTCTAACCTGACCAGAATTTGGGGAGCATTAACTGCCACAAGTCTGACCATGGATTGATAACTTATCTTTACCCATCCTTCAGGTGCAACATTGAAAGTGACCTGTCCTTCATCGTTGGTCAATGCCGCAATCCCAGGCGTGTTTAACAGTTCTACCCGGGCACCTGTCAGCGGTTTTCCGGCATGATCAACGACCTGAACATTCATGCTGTTTTGCTGTGCTGCCAAAGTTTGTGCTGCCAAAAACAAAACCAGAAACCAGGCGAATTTCATCCATTTTCCTTTTATTCTTTTTTGCCATTGGGAGTGCATGACAAAATCTCCGTCCGAAGATTGAGGTTCGATTCCACCAACCCATTTGGCTATTGTATTTCTTTTCATTTGCTGTTCAATTAATGAATTAAAAAAAATAACTACTCCCATCCCGGGTTTTGCACCAAACCATACGCTTTGTTAACCTCATCAGGAGGGAAAGCACTCAAATACCATTTGGGCGACCAGTTGTTTTGCCAGTATCGTTCGGCAAGCTGAAAGGTTTCATATCTGAATGTGCCATTGCTTTCCCTGAATGTATTTACGCCATGTAATTTTTGCTGAAAGAGATCGGCGCGTTTCCAACGGATGATGTCAAACCAGCGTACTTCTTCGAAACCAAATTCACAGGCACGTTCCTTCAGAACAGCTTCGCGGAATTGGGCCCTGGAGAGTCCTGATGGAAGATCCTTAAGACCAACGCGGTTTCTGACTTTATTGACTGCAGCATACGCTTCTGCATTTGGACCACCATTGGCCTCATTCAGTGCTTCGGCATAGGTGAGGTAGATTTCACTTAAACGCAGGTAGGGCCAATGAATAATTGAACCAACGGCTGTGGCACCGTCACCATCCAGCCAGAATTTCCGGACACCAAATCCCGATTTCCTTCCAGTGGCATTGATATTTTGCCGTTCACGGCCACCAATCCAGATTTCTGCTGTACGTCCCCTGAAACGGTCTCCATTAACCAGTACCGTTTCATACAGACGCGGATCGCGGTTAGCCCAGGGCTTTGCCGGATCCCAGCCGGAAGCCGGATTGTCAATGGGTGTGCCATCAGCCATGTCAAACATATCGACATATTCTTTGGTCGGGTTTACCGTTCCATAACCTCCTGCACTCTGGAAAAAATAAAAGTTTCCATCCCAATATCCGGGGGCCTTAAATCGCACCCTTGTACTGATCAGGACTTCGCCATTTCCACGCTGGTAGTAGGCGTCCTGAAAATCTTTGCGTGGGTTACCGGTATTTACCAGGGCATAACCTCCCTGTGATTCGGTTTTATCTATCAAAGCTTTGGCTGCCTGGGCGGTCCTGTTCCACAAAGCAGCATCATAGCCTCCATGCCAGGTCATATTTTGAGAGGAGGCTTCTCCCTCAAGGTAAGGCGCACTATCGTTAAACAATGGACTAGCACCAAACAAAAGGATGCGCGCTTTTAGTCCCATGGCTGAAGCCTGGGTAAAACGGCCATCCCAGTTCGACGGGTCTTCGATTACCCAGGGCAGGTCGGGAATCGCCTTATCAATTAAAGTGACAATTGAGTCAAGCGTTGCTTTTGACGATAATCGTGGCAAATCGGTGTCTTCTGTTGGTGTGTAGGCGTGATTCACCCATGGAAGACCGCCAAAGTGCCGGTACATGTCGGTATAGTGAACCGCAATAATCATTCTGGCCTCCGCCCTAAGTTGAGCCAGATAATCAGCTGAACCTTCCGGGATACGATATGAATTCTCAATGAAATTCCATCCGATGCGGATCCCATCCCAGCTTTGCTCCGTGATGTAGTGGTACTTGGTATTATTGCTCGAATTTTCAATAGCGGCACTGTATTGCCCGGAGTAGTATAACTGATTCGTTCCGCCCCAGCCCAAAGAACTTTGATTGAGGTCGGTGAGCGATTCGAGAATATCCATTCCCATTTTGTTTCCTTTGGCCGACCAGTTGAGGTTCAGTCCATAAGGTAAAGTCCGGTACCCCTGCCATAAATATCTCTCTGACAATTCCAGCGAGTTAAAGATGGTATCTTTTGTAATGTCCACACTGGGTTCCTTTTCAAGGAAATCATTCCCGAAATCCAAATCCTCGCATGAACTCAGAAGCAACCCAATGACAGCGATAACATAGAGTATTCTATTATTTTTCATTTGACTTCTTTTTCTTATAATTTTCAACAATTTCAACAATTAAAACCTTTTGGTTAACTATTTGGTAAATCTTAGAAATCTACCTTAACCCCAAGGTTGTAGATCTTGGTAAGGGGATACGCTGAATCGCTTCCAGTTCGGGATTCAGGATCCGTAATTTCGAGTTTGTCAATGGTTATCAGGTTATATCCATTGAGGAATGCTTTCAGGTTTCGAATGCCAAACCGGTTAAGAAAGCTTCCTCCAAAATTGTACCCCACTTCCAGGTTCTTAAGCCGGATGTAGGAAGCATCTCGCAACCAGAAATCGGAACTCTTGGTGTTGTTGTTCTGACCTACAAGGGTCATTCGTGGATAGCTCGCCACATCTGCCGTTTCGGGAGTCCACCGGCCATCGGCCATATACTGGAGCAGCGAACGGTCTTGTGTAGCCCCGAAGGCCACCCGGTAGGTTTCGCCCAACATACGGGAAGCATTGGTTGCACCTGCCCATGACATGGAAACATCAAATTTTTTCAAGCGAAAGCCCAGATTGGCCCCAAAGGTAAACTCAGGATATTGCGGATGTCCAATGGCCCGTTGATCGTCCTGATCAATAACGCCATCCCCGTTTAAATCCTGATAGACCATATCACCCGGCTGAAGATTGTATTGATGATCAGGTATGTTTGTATTATCAACATCTGCCTGGCTGAAGAATTTATCGAACACATAGCCAAAAGGCTGACTGACCGAATGACCTGTGCGATAAAGGTAATCCTCATTTTGAGGCACTTCGTCCATAAATATAATGGTGTTCCTGGCGTGAGATATGTTGAGATTGATCCAATAGCGAAAATCATTGCTGACCGATTGGTTCCATCTGGTTTCAACCTCGAAACCTTTATTCTGAACTTCTCCGATATTCACAGCCGGCAGTATGTAGGCCACATACCCAGGGACAGTTCCACGGAAGGTCAGGATATCTTTCCTGTTTTCAATGAAATAGTCAAAGTTAATTCCCAGTTTTCCATTGAGGAATCTCATATCCACCCCCAGGTTTTGCTTTTGAGCAGTTTCCCATGTGACATCGGGGTTTCCAATTTTTCCTTCACTTGCTGCTGTTCGGTTGGTTGGATTATCGGTACCAAAGTTATAGCCGCCCGATGAAGGGTTATAGCTGTCGGGGAGATAAAGGAAGCGGTCACCGCCGATCTTGTCATTGCCCACTAACCCAAAGGAGGCGCGTATTTTTAAATAATTCAGGAATGGCAAAGCCTCCATGAATGTCTCTTCCGTAATGATCCATCCGGCAGACAACGCCGGGAAAACACCAAAGCGTTTGTCTTTTGCAAAGTTTTCAGAGCCGTTGTAGCCAATGTTAAAGTCAAAAAGGTATTTTGTTTTATAGTCATACGTTACGCGGCCCACCAAACCAACAAGTCCGGTAGGAATTTCGCGAAACTGTGCAGGATAATATACTTTATTCTGGTTATACAGCACAAGTGCTCCGACATTATGCAAGCCAAAACCGCGGTTGTAACTGAATCCGGCATCCAGATACCAGTTCCTGCCTTTCCCGTAGCTCTCGTAATACCCAAGATTACCATCCGAGCCAGATTTACGGTAAACAATACTCCTGTCTGAAGGATCTGCATCCGGATCTATATCACTCCGGAAAAAAGGCTCGTAATTGGCCACAGACGAATTACGGATTTTGGAGTGCGTGTAATTGGTATTGTACGCCAATTTAGTTCTGAAACTTAATCCTTTGGTAATAAATTTCAGGTCCTGGTTTAAATCGATATCAAAATTCAGGTTGTTATTCAGAATATTTGAAAATCCCCTTCCATAGAACGGATCCAATCCATCCTTCTTCTGGTTCGGAATGTAATAATTGCCGTTCAGAATGTATTTTCCGTCTACAATACCCGGACCTGAGAATGGAACTGACCAGTAGATCAACCGAAAAAGCTGGTCCATGCCATCTTTTGCATTGGGCTGATTGGTGACTCCAACCCTTCCGCCGGCGGTAATTCCAACTTTCGTGGTTTCGGTGACGTTAATATCCAGGTTGGTCCGGTAATTATACCGCTTGTGGGAAAAGTTGTAGTCATACTGCGAATCAAAAGTTTCAAACAAACCTCCCTGGTCCAGGTAACCTACCGACACAAAGTATTGCACGTTATCAGAGCCTCCCGAAATATTCACATTCCCCATATATTGCATTGCACTGGGTTTCAAAATATAATCTACCCAATCGGTATCCGGATAAATCAGCGGATCAGATCCCGAGTTAAACGCATTCAGGGCTTCTGGCGAAAACCTGAGCTGTCCGGCAGTAAGCGTAGGATCGTCGTTTAACTGGGCTTCGTTGTAGCGCATGCCATAGGTGTAGCTGTCGGCAAACTCAAGTAAACGGGTTGGCTGCTGTATCCCGGATGAAAAACTGGTGGAGATTTTGGCAGCTCCCTTGACGCCACGCTTGGTGGTGACAATGATGACGCCATTCGCACCCCGGACTCCATAAACAGCGGTTGCCGAGGCATCTTTCAACACCGAGACACTTTCAATTTCATTGGCGTCCAACTGCATGAACGAGCGCTCTACCCCGTCTACGATCATCAGTGGCTGTGACCGGCCTTCGGAAAGGGATGCAACCCCACGCACATAAATGGTCGGATCATCAGCTCCCGGTTGTCCGGAAAACTGAATGGTGCTGAGTCCGGTTACTTTACCTGCCAACGAGTTGGCAACAGTTGCACTTGGTGATTTCAAAAGTTCTTCGGAATCAACAGAAGAAATTGCCCCTGTTACCGAGACTTTTTTCTGCTGTCCGTAAGCCACCACCTGGATTTCATCTAAACCAAACAGGGCCGATGTCATCTGAACGTCAATCACCCGTTGGTTTCCAACAATTACTTCCTTTGACTCAAGGCCAATAAAAGTAAATGTCAGCACACTCCCTGATGGTACATTCAGGGAGTAATTCCCTTCAAAATTAGTAGATGTACCGTTTGTCGTACCTTTCTGAATTACGGTAACACCTGGAACAGGTTCCCCGTCCGTGTCAGTTACTTTTCCGGTAATCTGCACGTTTTGAGCCAATAGGAGGCTGTTCATTCCGACTACAAACATTAAGGTCAGAAACAAACAAAACCATCTCCGTTTTTTTCTCATAGGTTCTTAGTTTTATTCATTAATAATATAATTTAATGTATTCTCTCTTTATTATTGTAAGATGTTAAATAATAGGATCAACCAAAGCGCAAGCAATAGATAGAGTAAGAAAATTACAATTTTGTTATTGCTTTTGATGTTCATTCCCAGAAATCGGGTAAGCCAGTCCTCCTTGTTTTCTTTCAACATGAAATTCCCAAATATCATTTATAATCAGCGCAAATTGCACAATGCAAATTGTAGCTTTTTTTAACATTTTTAAACGAAGAATTAACCAAATAAGGTAGCAATTCCGTTCTATTCCGCGATTTAAGAATTCTCACAAAAGGGGGGGGTATAAGTCATTAATAGTCATTAATGTATTTATAATCAAATTGATATATGGTTTATAGACAGAATTATTAGTTTTGTTGTATGTGACTATGTAAAGGAAAATACCTGATTCGTTGGTTATAGTCGGTTATCCTTTCCTGTGTGTTTTCCGGTAATCTGAAGGAGTGTTTCCATAAACAGTTTCAAAACTCTTCCGAAAGTTTCGGGTATCCGAATAGCCCACATTTTCAACAATTTCTGAAACTGTCAGGTTGGTTTCAATAAGATAGCTCGCCGCCTTCTTAAGGCGGATACTTTTAATAAACTCGCCTGGAGATTGCGCCACCAATCCCTTCATTTTACGGTAGAAAGTAGAGCTGCTCATGCCCATTTCAACTGCTAAGAAATCTGCATCCAGCATGGGGTTCCTTATATTTTTTTCTATCAATGAGATGACCTCTTTTATCATAACTTCATCTGTCGGGGTAATCTCTTTGTTCAAAGGGTCAAGGTTCACTTTTTTACGGTACTTCTCTTTCAGTGCTTTCCGCTGGGCAATAATCTGCTTAACTTTTTCGAGCAGCAAAGTCGTATCAAACGGTTTCGTCAGGTAAGCATCAGCTCCTTTGCGGGTGCCCATCAAATAATCTTCGCTGCTATCTTTGGCGGTAATCAGGATTACCGGTATATGTGAAGTTTTGTCGTAGTTTTTAATCCGTAAACACAACTCATAGCCATCCAGTCCGGGCATCATTACGTCGGAGAGCACCAAATCGGGCAAATGCTCAATCGTCGCCTGATAACCAGCAAGACCATCCTCCGCCTCCAGGACATGGTAATGGTCATCCAAAAGATTGATCATGTATTCACGCACTTCGTCATTGTCTTCCACAATCAATATTTTGGCCCTGTTGTTTTCATTCCTGTTTTGTCTCGGGCTAACAGGAACTGGTTCAGGGAGCTGCCATTTATTCTCGTTAACCTGGATTTCAGGGGCGTCATTGATTCGCTCATTTTCAAGCAAATGGGCATAGCCTTTTGGAAACCCTATTGTAAAATGGGTCATTTCACCAGGTTTGCTTTCCACTACGATCCGGCCACGGTGCAGGTCGACAAAACGTTTTACAAGGTAGAGCCCAATACCATACCCGCTGTAATTTTTGTGTCCCGAAGCCTGATAAAACCGTTCAAAAAGGCGGTTGATTTCACTTTCGGAAATTCCTTTGCCATTGTTTGACACCGTCAGTATGATTTCCTGCTCCGAATCGCTTAAATTTAACCTGACAACTGGCGGCTTACCCGAAAACTTAAATGCGTTGGACAACAGATTGGTGATAATAATGTCCATTTTAGAAGGTTCAAACCATAGCTCCGGCTCATGAACATCCAGCGAAACCTGAAAGTCAATTCCTTTGCGAAGAGCCATTTCATGAAATGCCAGGCTGATGCCTTTCACAAAATCTACCATATTGTATGATGAGGCTTTCAATTCCATTTTGCCTGCCTCAACTTTTCGAAATTCAAGCAGTTGATTCAATAAAAAAATGAGTTTACATGCGCTGGAATAAATCAGGTTGATTCGCTTCGTAAAGAAAGATTGGCTAAGGTTGGAAAAGTCAGTCGACATCAACTCCTCCAGGGGGCCCTGGATGAGGGTTAAGGGCGTCTTCAACTCATGTGATATATCCGTAAAAAACCGGAGTTTGTATTCATTCATTTCCTGCTCCCTGATCCGGTTCAGATGTTCCATTCGCGCTGCATTCTGCAATCGCTCCTGCTTCAGTGAAGTTCTGTTTATTAAGACGATAATCAACATCAATATTGAAATATAGAAAACAAAGGCATACCATGTTTTCCATAGAGGCGGAAGTATTTCAATCTGAATTCTGCGTCCTTCAAAATTCCAGAATCCATTGCTGTTTGATCCGGCAAATTGAAGTGTATATTCGCCGGGAGCAAGATTGCTAAACGAAATATGTCGCCGCTTGCCGGTATACACCCAGTCACCTTCGCCATCTTCATTAATTAACCGGTAGGAATACTGATTATTCTCGGGGGATTTGTAATCTAAAGCTGCAATCTCGAATGAAAATTCTTTCTCGGTATGGTTTAGAGTAAGTTTTTTTACTTCATTGATCGAAACGGGCAATATTCCTTCTTTCTGGACTGGTACATCGCGGTTCATGACTTTAAAACTGGTAATGACAATTTCGGGAATGGTGAAATTTTCCTCCACCTGCTCAGGAATAAAAAATGTCAAATCAGCGTATCCGCCAAAATAGATGGTGCCATCCACAGCCTTGCAGCTTGCCCCTTCAGAGAAATTATTGCCGCCCACGCCATCACTCACATCATAATTTCTAAACTCTCCCGTCTCCGGATTTAGTCGCGAAATACCGGCATTTGTGCTCACCCAGATATAACCGGAGGCCTCCTCAACCGCATTAACATAGTCATCCGTCAGGCCATCTTCATTGGTATATTCAACAAGCTCGTATTCGCCCTTCTCATTCTTAGTCAGACTATTCAGGCTGCAGGGGGTTCCAAACCACACCCGGTTGAATGAATCGACATGGCAGGATAAAATTATATCGCACAGCAGTTCAGTCTCTTTAGCTAAAAATTGGGATACGGGAACAGGAACCGAATCATTTTTACCAATAAGGTACAACCCCTTGTAAGTTCCAATCCAAAGCGTCCCCAATTGATCGGTAACCAGTGAAGTGATTCTGTTGTCTTGAAAACTCCGGTTTTGGTCATCTGAATGAAAATGTCTCCTGAGATGATACCGGCCATCTTCTGAATGAAAAACATACAGTCCGTTTTGCTGTGTGGCAACCCAAATATCGTTCCCAATCTCTTTGATATCGAGAACCTTTCTGACAACACCCATTTCCTGGCTGTTGAAATACCTGGTGGCCTCAACTAGTTCATTCCTGCCACGGTTATTCTTACTGACAATAAACAAGCCTTCATCGAGCCCGACCCACAACCGGCCCTCCGAGTCGGGAGATAACACTTTTACCATAAAACGGTTTTTCCCAAAAAGCGGGCTTTCCTTCACAAAACCTATTGGTTCATAATTGATTTTATCCGCTGTGACAAAGAGACCGCTGCTACGCGTTCCAATCCAAAGTTCACCACTTTCAGAAGCATAGACAGAATTCACATGCCAGGAGTCAGCTTTGGTGTTGTTCACCGAAGAAATAGTCTGGAAGTTTCTGCTTTCAGACAACTTAACTACTCCGCCTCCGTCGGTGCCAAACCAGATGTCGCCAACAGGATCCTGAAAAATATCGAGAATATAATTGAAATCCTCTGATTTTATTTTCATATAAGATGGACGCAATACAACTTCAACCGGGGTCATGTTGGCGGGGTTGAAATGATAAAGGCCATTCCCCCATGTTCCCACCCAAACGGTATGGTTTTTATCCAACAACAGGGAATAGGTATTATTGACTTTTTGACCTCTGTCGTTGATAATTTCATAGGTTAAGTGGGTAAGGGTGTTGTAGTTAACCCTGACCACCCCAATATTCCATCCGACCATCCAAAGGCTGGAATCAGCAGGGTTTTCAACTATTTCGGTTACTTCATTATATCCCTGCCCCAAAGAATATCTTCTTATCACTTCATCTCCAGCCCTTCTGTAGTTCAAACCCGAACTTGAACCAAACCACATGGTGCCATCCTGCGATTGATAAATGGTGCTGATGCGCTGTTTTCCAAAATAATGGGAGACCTCCCCTGTTGCTGGATTGTATTCATATAATCCGCTTGCCCAGCTCCCAAACCAGTAATTTCCGGCATTGTCTTTAAAAATCTCAATAATTCTATTGGGAAAACCACTGAAAACAGTGTCTAAGTCTTTAAATGCAACCGCTTCAAGGTCATAGATACCTAAACCACCCGATTTGGTTCCAATCCAGATATCCCCATGATCATCGGCAAATAAACACTCAATCGAAGGGTTTTTAAGTCCATTTACCTGATTGGATTCGGGTTTGTACTGTAAAAATCCGTACCCGTCAAAGCGGTTCAAACCCCCACGGGTGCCAAACCACATAAAGCCGTGCTTGTCCTGAACAATCGAAGTAACTTCGCTCTGCGACATGCCATCCTCAACCGAAAAATAACTCATCAGGTACCTGTCATCCAAATTCTGCCCCGTCAATTTTCCCCCTGAAAACAGGAAAAAAAATAACAGGGATAATTCCATGTTCCGTAATGTGATCTTGACGCAAACGCCTTGCTTTAAGTAAGCTATCAACGGAGAAATGAACCTGACAAGCATAACAATATCCAAATTCTTAACTTTTCTAAGTCCTTAAAAGTAGCATTTTATTTGGAATAAAAAGCATAGAATTCTAATGAGCATCAGCCAGAATATTCCCCTATCCACGATCCGGTCGACTTGTTTTTGCTCTGGCTGGTGCGGATCCCTCTCCAAAAAAAAATAGAGGCTGCCCTTATGAGACAGCCTCTATTATTCCCTGAATTCGACACCGGGTCAACCAAAATTGAAAAGCAGAGTAACCCCTGGTCGCTGGTCATGGTTGAACAGGAACAGAGAGGCAATTCGATAATCCCGTTTTACTGGCATGGCCATTCAGATGACTTTTCCTTCCTTGAGGTACTCCCGTTCTATCGCGGCTTGAAGATCCTTTAGTGTGATACTTTTTCTACCGGAAGCGGCAGCCTCCAGACAACTGTGGTGTACCACATTGACAATTCCGGCGCCGGTTATTTCATACTTCCGGGAAAGAATCATAAGGTCTTCATCCTCAGGGATTTTCATCCCACTATTGAGAGGCAGAACCTTCTTCCATAGAGAAAATCTTTCGGCAGGTACAGGAGGGGGGAAGTAAATAATGGATTGAAACCGGCGCACAAAGGCATCGTCAATATTTGACTTGAAATTGGAAGCAAGGATAACCAGTCCGTTATGGTTTTCAATTTTCTGAAGCAAATAGGCCACCTCCTGGTTGGCATATTTGTCGTGGGCATCGCGGACGTTGGTGCGTTTTCCAAAAAGTGCATCCGCCTCATCGAAGAAAAGGATCCAATCCTTGTTTTTGGCCCGGTCGAAGAGTTGCGACAGGTTTTTTTCAGTTTCCCCAATGTATTTGGAAATAACCATGCTGAGATCGATGCGGAAGACATCCCTGCCGCATTTCTTTCCTACGATCATCGCGGTGAGGGTTTTCCCCGTTCCTGATGGCCCATGGAAAAGGGCGCGGTAACCGGGCTTCACCCACCGGTGGAGGTCCCATTTGTTCAGTACCTTATCCTGGTAATTCACCCAGTTTTCGAGTTCTGCGATCTGACGACGGGTAATTTCAGGCAGAACCAGGTCTTCTTCGGTAAGTTCCGTAGTGATAAGCTCCGCGGGAAAATCCATGCTGAAGCGGGGTGCACCAATTTTTCCTGAGGTAATTAAACTTACATATTCATCATCAAGAATCAGTTTTCCACTCATTTTAGGCTCTCCCGGACCGGCAGGCTCCAGCGAAAGGATATTTTTCAGGGCAAAAGT
Source organism: uncultured Prolixibacteraceae bacterium (assembly GCA_964393915.1). Lineage (GTDB taxonomy): Bacteria > Bacteroidota > Bacteroidia > Bacteroidales > Prolixibacteraceae > UBA1413. The sequence goes on along the minus strand of CAYMXK010000030.1, from coordinate 5,370 downwards.
ATGATCCCTGTCAAAAATCCTGAGAAGTCTCTGCTGTTTTTCCGGGTCGCCGCCTCCGGTAATAAACATATAGGTTTCCCCAGTGGGAATGAGACCTCTGTGATTCTTCCCCTTGACTGCCCCGAACTCCGGAAAATCACCTCCGTTTGGAAGATAATCGTACAGGATTCTTGTCAGAAAACCCGGTGATACGTGCGGCAATAACGCCAGTAAAACAGCGAGATACTCATTTTCTCCCAACTTGTTGTTCCTGATAAGTTTAGATAACTCATCGTTTCCTGAAGGAAGTCTGAAAGCTTTATCCTGTGACACCGAATCCGGCCGGAAATATAAATCCAAAGATTTCCGGATTTTCAAATTAAGAAAGGAAAGATGGGTATTCAAAGTCATATTTGATCGTAATATCTTTTTTGTAAATCACCTGCCGGAAATATTACAGGAGAGATCTTGCAGCTCCCGGATCTACTCTGTATTCGTTTCCCGTTTTAGTTCAACTTTCTCCTCGTGGTTTTTAAGGGTGAGAACAATGGTATCGGGGTTTATAAATTCAATTTCCGGAAGGATGGTCTCCGGCCATGGATCCAGGATCAGTCTGCCGGTTTCATCTGATTTAATCGTGGTGTTGATACGCTCAAATTCATAAGGAGGCAGATGCTGGGTAATCACATTCAGGAAAGTGGCCTTGCCGGACATCTCCTTGATATTTAACTGCAGGAATCCAATGTAACTGGTAATATCTCCGTTGAAGTAACCCGGGTTTAAAGTAACTTTCTTCTGGCTCATAAATCACGTAATTATTTGATAAAAGTAACTATTTTTCTCTTCTATGAATGCTTATCCGGCGACCTGACTGTATCCAGTATTTTCGAACGTTCAGGCATTAATGCTCTAATGCCCCCTTCATAAATAGTACCGGCAACCTGACTGAACAGGGCGAGTGATTCGGAAAAGTCTTCTGATGGAGAGCTTTTAGCATATCCGGATGGTATGATGATATCTTCACTAACTGCTCTCGACCAGTTTGTCCAGTTTTTTCCTTTCGAGGAGTCTGTCCCGAACCGGCGCTGCCCAATGATATGACCTGTTTCATGGATCATACTCGTATCCAACTGGTCTTGTCCTTGCTTGTTTGGCGTTGGATAAATGTTGATTATCCCTGAGGATCCGGCGGTCATATATGAATAGAAGCCCGGATTTTTATACTTTTTGGCCCAGTGTGCATCATCAGGATTCCTGTTAGGTTCCACATGTACAGCAACAACCGCTGCAAGCGAGACTGCAGGCAAAATCCCCAAACCATTGGCAACTTCATCAATAGTATGGAAGTTACCATTGGCAGGATCAGGATTTTTCGGCAGATACACCGGGATGGAAACTGACCCGATTTTAACCAGATATTTGTGCGCATCGGCTTTTCCTGAGCGAAATTTGAATTTACTGACTTCGTCCGGGCCGGATTTGCTTGTTGCTGCCCTTTTTTCTTTCATTAAGTTAGGACCCGATGACACTAATTGGGGAACCCCGGGTTGGGCTTTAAGATAGTCACGGAAGCTTTCCGGTTTTGAGGCATCAAAGGCTCCCGATGCAAATTTCGGACTGAAATCAGCATATGCCGGTTTGCTTATATAAGGATCGATGCCTCCGATATAAAGGGAAAATTTCAGCATTTCAGCCGGGTTAAGCGCTTTATAGCCAGCACTCATGGCCACGGCCATCATGACAGGCATTTTGGCTGTCAGGTAGGCCAGTTCCTTAGCAGGATCAACTGATTTCGGAACTTCCGGCACCGTTGTTTTTGCACCTTCAGTAAACCTGGCATCCAGCGCTTCCATGGTTTGCTTTCCAATAACGCCATCCTGATCTGCTTTACTGAATCCAATGGCTGCCTGGAACATTTTTACTGCATTCTGCGTCTCAGCACCGTAACTGCCGTCTGCCTGATACTTGGGAAGCGGAAAACCACTGTCAATCAGAGCCTGCTGAAGGAGAACAATATGTTGACCTTTTGAACCGTTTTTTGCCAATTTTTCTCCATCGTAGATATCCTCCAAATCAGGATCTCCCTGAAAACGTGGTGCCTTAAGGTCGTGTCCATCCCCAATTTTCCGTGATATTGATTTTTTCCCGTTTTCCTGTTGTACCACATGGGTCAGTTCATGAGCAATCAGATGTTGCCCCTGACTTGTGGATGGATCGTATTTCCCATTGTTAAAGTATATATCGGAGCCATAAGTAAATGCCTGTGCGCCTAACGTACGGCTCATTGACACCGCTTCGGATCCGGTATGCACTTTGACACCGCTGAAATCGGTTCCGAAAGCACCCTCCATTTTTTCACGCGTCGCGCTATTCAAAGCATTCCCGCCGGTTACCCCTGAGGTCTCCGGCGATGTTGTTGCCGAAGATGTTATCCCTGAGTTTTCTCCCGTTGAATGGGATGAGCCACCCGGCTCTGACTTTGCCATTATCCTGTCGGCTGTCAAATCTGCCTCTTTCTCCAATGGATCGCCCGGCTGGCTCACCTCGGTTTTTGCCTGAACAGAGACAGGGGCTGCTGAGAAAAAGGATTCCGACCTTGATAAGAGCGGTTTATTTTCATGTGTTGCCGTAGCAGACGGTTTCTTTACAACTTCCTTCATACCATGGTTTTTAATTCCATTCAACATGCAATACATCTCTGAGCCAGGGCAGCTTTATCAGGCTGATGCCCCAGGGCAACCAGCTCAGCAGTATGTCCTGGGAGGCTCTTTCCACCAGGAGCCGGTGTCCGAAAGTGCCTGCTACCAGTTTCCCCCGGCGGATCAGAAATCCTTCCCGAAGTCCGTCGGGAGATGTTTTCTTCAGCTCTTTCCAGTGTGCTATGGCTGCCATCAGCAGGTTGCCGGCCTCCGTTTTCATCGCCGGGGTCAGCAGGCTTTTCCGGAGTACCGGAATATCATCCCCAATCCCGCAGAGGTATTTCTCGAGCAGTAGGTCATATTCATAGAGGTCATCTGCGCCTGTGGCCAGATAGCCCAGCAACTGCAGTGCCGTCAGGCGGCTTTCCCAGTCCCTGAACTGTTCACCTTCCAGCAGGCCGAATTCCCTGAACAGATACTCCAAAAAGGGATGGAGAATGATGAGTCCGGCGTGCGTAACCAGCACCCCTTCCTCTGACAGCGATGGCTCCCGGGTCTCGTCCTTCTTCTCCGTGATGCCGGTGATTTCCGAAACGTCTTCCTTTCCCGGTTTCAACGGGATTTCCCTTTTGTGAAGCATTTTGCTTTCCTGAAGTTGCTCCTGGTCCGTAGGAATTTGTTTTTTCGCAATGGTAAGCGAGGCTTCATCAATCCTGGCAGAACTCAGCAGATGCGTGATTTTCCGGATATAAATTTCGCGGATGTTCTCCTGGCCGGCTTCTTCAGAAAGGGTAGATACACCTTTTTTCAGTGTTTCCATTTTCATGCGTGCCGAAGGTGCCAGCAGCATGGTAAGTATCTCAATCACCACCGGCCGGTCGTACTGCAGGATTAACCTGGTAAGCGCCGCATTGTCAAAGGCAAGGAGGTTTTTCAGCTGGTTCCTGTCTCCGGCATTCAACTTGTACAAAGCTCCGGCTACAGCCTCCCCGGATGGCAACATGTCTGATCCGTCGCAATACCACGGCAGCTGTCCGGTACTAAGGTAGTAAATGAAAATATCCAGCATTTGCCGATCCGGTGTCAGGCTTTCAGCTATTACAGGACTTTCCTTATCACCGTTGATCCGGCCTACCGGTGCGTGCCGGAATGTATTCCCGGCCTTTCCGGTGCTGGTCAGGAGCTTCTCCGTGAGTTGCTGCTGTACCCTTATTGACAGCTCTTCTTCCAGATTTTCTATCCTTATCTCGCCAATATCAAGGTTCAGTTCACTGATCCTGATATGTTCGCTGCCTGCATTCACTGCATCGAGCTCTTTTCCGAGACGTGGAAATATCTGATCATTAAAAATGTGCAGAACCATATCCTGAAGCTTGTGCCCGTCAGTGCCAGGCGGAGCTCCGATGTCCAGATTGATCCGGTGGATGATATGGTTCTGAGTTGTCATCTTTCTTTGAATATTTTAAGATCCCCGAGAATAGTCTTCAGCTCTTTCTTCAGGTTTGTATCCTGGGAAATAAATGAATTATAAAATTCATCCACCTCTTTCTCAAGTACATTGCCAAAGTCGAGCTGGAGGTACTTCTCTGTCATCTGTCCGCGATGGTCATGAAAAGTTGCAAGGTTCTTGACGATCTGGTTCCTGTGATCAGCAACGATGGTTTTGTCGCACCGCACCAGGTTTAACATCAGCATAAGCAGTGACCTTACCAATTCCTCAAGGATTCTCACGGCATCTTCCGGAAGATTCGACGTCTGGAAACCATAGAGCCGGATCAGGGTGTCGGAGATGACCATAATCAGTCTGCTTTTTCCGGCTACGTCGGCCGGATTGAGTGCACCGGCGGCATTGAAGTGATTTACGGCTTCACCCAGCAGAGCCTGTAATTCCGGGCTTCTGAACATCCTGATGCGCCTTATAATTCCGGCGCCTTTCAGAAGGGTCAGTTTCTCTTCAATGTATTTTTTAACCAGCGCATTGCACTCATTCGTATTTTCTTCGACAGGGACTTTCACGGTTACTTTGCCGGCAGGAGAATTGCAGATATCTTCCTTGGCGGTGACAGTGGCGATGATTTCGGTAACCTTATTCTTTCTGAGAATCTTAGGATTAAATCCGATCCTGAAATCGCCGGTCCCTTCCTGGATATGTTCAGGATGGAGATCTTCGAATTTCCAGATATAGGTCTGTTTTCCGGATAAACTTTCATCGGTCTTGTTGTGGTAGAGGACCAGTAATTCTTCGTTGGAAATTTCTGCAATTTTTCCTGAAACTTTATACTGCAGTTCCGGATAGACCAAAATGGTACAATCGGTCGGCTGGCCGCCCACCGTAAAGGTTACCGGTTTCCCGAGCGCGGTTTGGGGCACCTTGCGGGTGTCGAAACGTGGCGGGTTCTCCATGATGATCGCATCCGGTGCTTCTTTGGATTCAATCTTTTCACCTGCCGGTGCATATTCGGTAAACGCAATTTCCCCGGTGGTAATGCAAGTCCGGGACACCGGGAGTTTCAGTTTCACCCCGGGCTCCGGTTTCTCTTTCTCTTTCTCTATGATAAAGGCTACCGGAGGACAAGTTGAACAGCAGAGATAGGGCAGGCAGAAGTCCGCAATAACTGTCTCTTTTTCCGGTTGCTTTATTTCACGGCAAATTATCTGTCGGATATCGGCAATCCTTTGGTTTAGCTGCCTGATGACAGTTTGTGAATACACGCTGCCAGCCTTGATGCTGTTTTCTTTCATATACATGGCC
>CAYMXK010000029.1:11831-21609 GCA_964393915.1 uncultured Prolixibacteraceae bacterium | reverse complement strand
CAGCCAGGTCCCCGCTCCCTGTGTGGCTATGCTGTTTCAACAATCCTTGATGATCAGGGCATATACCGTGACCAGTCCGACAGGATATTTAAACTGGATCCCGTAAATATTGATTGCTCTGAACAACTGAAAGAAGTTATCAGGCACATTAAGGCCTGGAACGACTGGAGAGCTGGAATTACGGAGTCCGAAGAATCCAAAGCCAATAGCAACTTTCAACTTTTTCCGGCAGCCTTCCTCCTTCAGGCCGCTGACCTGGCCGAATTGTTCTCCATTCAGGGATTGCCGAAAGTTAAACTGGAATTTGGCCTGGAAGAAAGGATAAATTTGCTGGCATTTAACGATGAAACGATGGAGAATATGAATACATCTGCGGAGTATTTTGATTTTCAGGAGCCTTGTCCGCCGGTTTGCGATCTCAGCTCACTCTTTATAACCTAACCTCATTATTATATCATCATGAAATTAATTTGGTATACCGGGTACTTATATATCTTTCCACCCTTAATTGCAGGGATAGTAAGATACCGCTACCTGAACGCCGGGTTGAAATGGATTTTCTGGTTTGTGGTATTCGCTACCATCTTGCAGCTGACCAGCAGGGTTATGGTGAAAATAGGTTATTACAATGTTCCGCTAATGCACCTGTATGTTCCCGTTAAATTTCTTTTTTATTCAATGGCCTACAAGTATTTTCTGGCAGGTTTTATTCCGGTGAAAATCATTTATGGCATTGCTGCGGTATTTATATCCTTCTCCTTAGTCAATTCATTTTTAATACAGTCAATTACGCAGTACAACAGTTATGTCAGGGCCACTGGCAGTTTGCTGATCATAGTGTATGCGATTCTCTATTTTATGAAGGCCCTTCGTGAACTGAACATACCAAAACTTCGCAACGAACCTCTGATTTGGTTCAACGCCGCGGCACTTGTCAATTTCTCGGGTAATTTCTTTGTTTTTATGCTGAGTAACCTCCTTCTCAGTCATTCCACTCAGCTGAGCACGATTTCCTGGCGGGTGAATTCGATCATCGGGTCTGCTTTTTATATTGTGGTAGCAATTGCATTCTGGAAAACAAAAAAGAATTCAGAGCAGAAGGTTTTATTGGGCGCTTAATTGCGAATACAGGATCCTGTGATTGATGCAATTGTGATATATTTGTATGACTTTTTCGGATAGATAGATATAAAGTTTAAATCGGAACTTATGGCTGAAGACAGCGGGCTTACGCTGATCCTTATATTTGTGGCAGGTACTCTGGCAATGCTCACTCTGGCGCTGGGGTTGTTTTTCTTTTTTGTAACCTACCAGAAGCGGATTATTGCCAAGCAGTTGGAACTGAATCAGGTTAAATCGCAACAGCAGGAGGAGTTGTTGCGTACTACCATCTTTGCCCAGGAGAACGAACGAAAACGATTTGCCGAAGATTTGCACGATGAGATCGGAGCCATGCTTTCGGCTGTCAAACTCAACCTGGCGCGGTTGGAAAAAAGGGCGGAAGAGCCTGAAGCCCGTAACCTGACTGCCAACGCAAGAAGGAATGTGGAAGAGGTAATACTCCATATCCGCCGCATTACCCGGGCCTTGTTGCCCCCTTCTTTGGAACGCTTCGGACTTGGAATTGCCATCAGTGAACTCGTCAACTGGATTGAAAAAACGGAAACCAGCAGGATTGTGTTTCATGAGGGTGGCAACATTCGCCGTTTTGACACCCGGATTGAAATGACCGTTTTTCGTATTGTGCAGGAGTTGCTCAACAATGCACTAAAATACTCTGTTGCCCCCCGGATTGATATCCGGCTGAAATATACTGCGACCCATCTTTTTGCCCTGGTCGCCGACAACGGGGTGGGATTCTCCGTGGATGCCGCCCGGGGAAAAGGATTGGGTTTGCAGAACCTCGAAGGACGTGCCCGGGTTATGAATGCCCGTATTAAAATAAAATCCCGTCCAGGTTATGGTTCATCAGCTATAATCGCATTAAAAATTACTGAAAATGGATAGCTCAGCCCCAGGGAAAATGAGCATTGCCATTGCCGACGACCATGCGCTTTTTCGCAAAGGATTGGTTGGTTTGCTCGAAGATTTCGAGTTTGTTGGTCAGGTAATTGAAGCCTCCGATGGACTTGAACTTATCGAATCGCTAAAAGCGGCCTGCCCGTTGCCCGATGTGGTGCTGCTCGATCTTCGCATGCCGGTAATGGATGGTGTGGAGGCAACAGACAGGATCAGAGAGTTGTTTCCTGATCTGAAAATTATTATCCTGACCATGCAGGACGATGAGAACTTAATTGTTTACCTGATCGAAAAGGGCATTAATGGCTACCTCTTAAAGGATGTGGAACCCGAAGAGCTGGAACGGGCGCTGCTTACATTGAGGGAGAAAGACTACTACTTTAATGAGAAATTAACCGACCTGGTGGTGAAGGGACTTTTCCTGAAAGGTCGGAAACCGTCCGGAATCTATTATGAAACGCTAATTACTGAACGTGAACTGGAGGTTTTGCTGTTGATTTGTGAAGAGTATACCAATGCGGAAATGGCTGAAAAGCTGAACGTTAGCAAGCGTACAATCGACAGCCACCGAAAAAGCCTCCTGGAAAAGTCGGGGGCTAAAAATGCCGCAGGACTGGTTTTATACGCTGTAAGAAACGGAATCTTTAAACCATAAACTATTTATTGTCAGGTGGATCACATCCTGAAGGTGTTATCCCAAATGGTTTCCGCAAGCACTCCCTTCGCTTTTTTATTCTGGCTGATGGCATCCACCACTTCATAAAAAAAAGCTGCCAGTTTGTTGGCAGCTTTTATCTTTCAAAGTAATAAAACAAGATATGTCCATGTAATGTAGAGAGTAAATAGGTATGAGAACGAATAAATTATGGATAAGATTACTGAACACAGACATACTTGTATCTAAAGTGTGAGGTGGAATAACGACCTGAAAAGGGTCATTGGACTGTAAATAATTATTGTACCTCTTAAAATTTAAGAACGTGCAACAAAGATCGTGAATGGAAAAAGATTATACATCAGTATAAATACTGATTTTTTGGTTAGGTATTTATACTGATAGAAGAACAATCGGGTAGTTCAACTGATTCAATATGAATTTTTTATAGATCCATTAAAAGCGATAATCTGGCTATTATGCAATAAAAAAAGCCTCCCCTGAGAGGGAAGGCTTTTTAAAGTATTGTAAGATAATAAATCTATGCAGTGCTGTAAGCAGCGCCAATTTTGGTGGCCAGGATGTTAGCCTGTGCAGCAGCTACCCGTGCAATCGGTACACGGAAAGGAGAGCAACTTACATAATCCATGCCTACCATATCACAGAACTCAACAGATGAAGGTTCACCGCCATGTTCGCCACAGATACCGATTTTTAGTTTCGCATTGGCTTTGCGGCCGTTATCACAGGCCATACTTACAAGCTGGCCAACACCTTCGCGGTCGAGTACCTGGAAAGGATCGTGTTTCAGTACGCCATTCTCAATGTAAACGGGAAGGAATTTTCCGGCGTCATCACGTGAATAACCAAAGGTCATCTGGGTGAGGTCATTGGTGCCGAATGAGAAGAATTCAGCAACTTCTGCAATCTTCTCAGCGGTAAGAGCCGCACGGGGTACTTCTATCATCGTGCCAACAAGGTAATCAATGCTGGTGCCTTTTTCTGCAAAAACTTTCTCAGCAGTTTCGCGGATGATATTTGCCTGCAGTTCATATTCCTTAAGTGTACCGATAAGCGGAACCATGATTTCGGGACGGGCATCAATACCTTTGATTTTGAGGTTGACGGCTGCCTCTATAATTGCGCGGGCCTGCATTTCAGTAATTTCGGGATAGGTGATTCCCAGACGGCAGCCACGGTGGCCCAACATGGGGTTAAATTCATGGAGGGAATCCACTTTGTGTTTGATTTCTTCCGGAGTAACACCCATTTCTTTGGCCATTTCAGCCTGGTTGGCCTCTTCGTGAGGAACGAACTCATGCAACGGCGGATCGAGCAGACGAACGGTTACACCGTAACCGGCCATTGCTTCGAAGATGCCTTCAAAGTCTTCACGCTGATAGGGCAAAAGTTTTTCGAGCGCTTTGCGGCGGGCTTCCACATCTTCGGAAAGGATCATTTCGCGCATAGCCTTAATTCTTTCACCTTCGAAGAACATGTGCTCTGTACGGCAAAGACCGATACCTTTTGCTCCGAAGTCACGGGCAATCTGTGCGTCTTTAGGACTATCGGCGTTGGTACGGACAACCATGCGGGTGAATTTTTCGGCCAGGTTCATAACAGTGGCAAAATCACCACTCATCTCTGGATCCTGGGTCTTGACTTTACCTTCGTATACTTCTCCGGTAGAGCCGTTCAGTGAAATCCAGTCCCCTTCAACAAATACCTTGTCGCCAACAGTCATGGTGCGGGTCTTGTAGTTGATTTTCAGGGCACCTGCACCGGAAACACAACATTTACCCATTCCGCGGGCAACAACAGCTGCGTGAGAGGTCATGCCACCACGGGCGGTAAGGATACCTTTCGCGATGTGCATACCTTCGAGGTCTTCGGGTGAAGTTTCCTGGCGGACAAGAATCGAAACAGGATAGTTGGAAGCTTCATCAGCAAAGAAAACGATCTGGCCGGTAGCAGCACCGGGAGATGCGGGCAAGCCTTTTGCCAGTACTTTGGTTTTCTTCAGTTCAGCTTTATCGAAAACGGGGTGAAGTAACTCATCCAGTTTATTGGGCTCGATACGCATAAGGGCAGTTTGTTCATCAAGCGTACCTTCGTTAAGCATATCCACGGCGATTTTCACCATGGCTGCACCGGTACGTTTTCCGTTACGGGTCTGCAGCAACCAAAGTTTGCCTTCCTGAATGGTGAACTCAATGTCCTGCATGTCCCTGTTGTGGTTTTCCAGGTTCTGCTGCGTTTCTAAAAGCTGCCGGTAAATTTCAGGCATAGCTTCTTCGAGTGACGGATATTTGGATGCTCTTTCTTCTTCGCTGACACCTTGCAGTTCGGCCCATTTGCGTGAACCCGACAAAGTGATTTCCTGCGGAGTGCGGATACCTGCAACTACGTCTTCGCCCTGCGCATTGATAAGGTACTCACCGTTGAATACATCTTCACCGGTTCCGGCGTCACGTGTAAATGCAACTCCTGTTCCCGATGTCTCTCCCATATTGCCGAATACCATTGCCTGTACGTTTACTGCTGTACCCCACTCATCCGGGATTTGGTTGAGGCGGCGGTAGAAAATCGCTCTATCATTGTTCCAGCTGTTGAAAACGGCAGCCACAGAACCCCAAAGCTGTTCCCACGGGTCAGTTGGGAATACCCTGCCTGTAGCCTTGAAAACGGCTGCTTTAAATCTGCTTACCAGTTCCTTCAGATCTTCGGTGGTGAACTGTGTGTCAAGCTCAATGCCTTTTTCTTCCTTCATCTCTTCGATGATCTCTTCAAATGGATCAATCTCCTCTTTGCTGTGAGGTTTCAAGTCTAAAACAACATCACCAAACATCTGAACAAAACGGCGGTAAGAATCCCATGCAAAACGGTCATTGTTGGTTTTGCGGGCAATTCCCTCCACTGATTCGTCGTTCATTCCGAGGTTGAGGACTGTGTCCATCATGCCCGGCATCGAAGCACGTGCACCTGAACGTACAGATACAAGACAAGGATTATTTTTGTCGCCCCATTTTGTGCCGGTAAGTTCCTCAATATAAGCCACAGCTTTTTCCACTTCGCTCTTAATAAGATCGAATGTATACTGCTGGCCTTTTTCATTGTAGAGAGTACAAGCTTCGGTGGTAATGGTGAAACCAGGAGGAACGGGAACCCCGATGAGGTTCATTTCGGCCAGGTTTGCACCCTTGCCACCCAGCAATTCCTTCATGTTTGCTTTTCCTTCGGCCTTTCCAGCACCAAACGTATAAACATACTTTGCCATAGAACTAATTTTATTTGTTGATATTTATAAAGTGATAAAATTTCCTCAGTAAAAGTGTTACCTAATTTTTAGCCCACAAATATATTAAAAGTATTAAAAATCCCTTCAAATTTAAGTTCATGGTTTTTTGAATCAGCCTCTCTGCAGCCATGCCCGTGACGATTGCTTTGTCGCTGGGAATGCCCTGAATCAGTAATGATTAGTTAATGTAAGAATAGAAAATTTGAATCAAAAAGATTAATAGTCTGTTGTGTAAGCTTAACATTCTTTAACTTTGGTTGATAGGAGTTAACTTAAAGTCAACCTATCTTTGTAAACACAACAAGAGTGTAATTTTTTCATAGAAAGGTTTGGTTAGGTTTGATAAAGAGGCTGCTTTTTTGAGTTGCCTCTTTATTTTTTTTAGCTTTACTTGCCTTCAAAATCAATTTACTTTATACATGCGGGTGGCAGCCGAAATGTATTCCATCGGGCTAAATGTGCTTTCAAAGGTATTGACAAGTTCAAGAAGTTTCGATTCCATTGCATGTACATTTTTCCCAATATCAGGATCGTTTTTATATTTGGAAATCAACCCTGAATATCTTAAAATGTTTTCACTGATCCGGAGCGTCAATCTTCCGAAACTGACTTTTAAAGCCTGAATATCCATCATTTGGTAATAAATTACTTCTTTCCAGTCTTTCGGATTTTTTGCAAGTTCGTTGGTAACCTGATTTGCTGCAATACCTGATAAATAAGCCAGGTAGCTTATGCGTTTGTTGGCATCATACTCGTTGGTGAAATTCCGGTGAAATTCGTTTCGCGATATTTTGAGCATGGAGAGATTGGAAACCAGTACTGAATCGAATAAAAGCTGAAGCTCTTTGAGTTCTTTGGTTAAATTTTCCCATTCGTGTTCAATCAGGTTTTTATCATGCGTAAACTGTCCTAATTTAGCAGTTATGATATACATTTTTTCAGCCTGGTTTCTCAAATCGGTTCTGCCTTTACCCATTGAGTTAATATACATATTTATCCCGCTGAACATGGTCTGCGTAAGCGGACCGGCCAATGGCGCACCGCGCGAAAGGTCGCCGGTCAGTGTAAGCAGGTTGCTTAAAACGTTAAGGGTGGGCTCCTTCGATTTCTCTTTTTCAACATAACTTGAGAATCCGCTGAACCAATCCCTGTATTCGGGATATTGCATCGGGTTGCCGATTTCGGACAACATGGAGAACAATCCCTGTGTGGTATTAAATAAGAGCAAGGGCTTTATTTCTCTGTCCATATAAATCAGGTTTACCACAGCCGACTGATAATTAGCCTGGAAAATGGTTTGTTCATTCTCTTCAATTGCCATTTGCCTCATTTCAAGAGCCTGAATCCTTTCAACCAGTTTTTCGGCCTGGTCCTGAACATCGCGTGAGGCAATTATAGCCTGGTCGAGTGAATTCAGCCTGGCGTCGAGTACAATTACAGTTGAATCTATGTCCCTCGTTTTTCTTTCAAGTGTCTCCTGTATTTCTGAAAGTGCCCTGTCCTTGATCGACCGGTCAGAAATGGATGGATCAATTTCCTGTGCAAAAATTATTGTTGCTGTGAGGATGAATAGCGATAAGCTTAATACTTTTTTCATGGCAAAGTGTATTTTCTTTTACTTACTATTAAGATACGGCAAAAATCCCTGTTTGCCTTTGGCTGTAAATATCGTAAAAGATTTGGATTTTTAACATGCTATGGTTCCTCACTGCGTTCGGAATGACAAGTCACTGCGTTCGGAATGACAAGTCACTGCGTTCGGAATGACAAGTCACTGCGTTTGGAATGACAAGTCACTGCGTTTGGAATGACAAGTCACTGCGTTCGGAATGACAAATCAGTGCGTTCGGAATGACAAGTCACTGCGTTCAGAATGACAGGTCACTGCGTTCGGAAGGACAAGCAGAATGACGAATGACTGTTGTTCAGAATGACAAATGACTGCGTTCAGAATGACATAATGACTGCGTTCAGAATGACAAATGACTGAGTTCAGATGACGGTCACACCGCCCTTTTTCCACATATAGCTTACTTTACCAGTTTTTTATATTTAAATCTTTTCGGTACGGTATCACCTAACCTTTTTTTGCGGTTTTCCTCATATTCCGAAAAGGAGCCTTCAAAATAGTGTACCCTCGATTCTCCTTCAAATGCGAGAATATGGGTGGCAACCCGGTCGAGGAACCATCGGTCGTGGCTGATAACCACCGCGCAGCCGGCAAAACTGTCAAGGCCTTCTTCCAGCGCCCGCAAGGTGTTAACGTCGATGTCATTGGTAGGTTCATCGAGCAGCAGTACATTCCCTTCACCCTTCAGGGCAAGGGCCAGGTGAAGACGGTTTTTCTCGCCGCCCGACAATATGCCGCATTTCTTCTCCTGATCGGCTCCTGTAAAGTTAAACCGCGCCACATAAGCACGGGAGTTTACCATGCGGCCGCCAAGCATCATGCTTTCGGTTCCGCCGGTAACCACTTCAAATACGGTTTTTTCAGGATCGATGGCCTTGTGGGTCTGGTCAACATAACTGATCTTTACCGTGTCTCCAATGTCGATTGATCCTGTGTCGGCTGTTTCCTGCTCCATGATGAGCCTGAAAAGGGTTGTTTTTCCCGCTCCGTTGGGGCCTATTACCCCGATAATGCCGTTGGGTGGCAGCGAGAACTCCAGATCCTGGAACAAAAGCCGTTCCCCATAGCTCTTCGACACGTTTTTCATATCGATGACCTTGTCACCCAAACGCGGCCCGTTGGGGATATAAATCTCCAGCTTGTCTTCCTTCTGTTTCTGGTCTTCATTGAGCAACCTGTCATAGGCCGACAACCTTGCCTTTGACTTGGCATGGCGGGCTTTGGGTGCCATGCGTACCCACTCGAGTTCCCTTTCCAGGGTTTTGCGCCGTTTGGATACCCCTTTCTCTTCGAGTTCGAGTCGTTTCGATTTCTGCTCCAGCCAGGAGGTATAGTTTCCTTTCCATGGAATCCCCTGGCCTCTGTCGAGTTCCAGTATCCATCCTGCTGCATTGTCAAGGAAATATCTGTCGTGCGTGATGCAGATTACGGTACCCTTGTATTGTTGCAAATGTTGTTCAAGCCAGAGGATACTTTCGGCATCGAGGTGGTTGGTAGGCTCATCGAGGAGCAAAATATCGGGCTCCTTCAGCAAAAGCCGGCAGAGTGCTACCCGGCGGCGTTCCCCTCCTGAAAGCTCGCTTATGGGCTGGTCGTCGGGCGGACATTGCAGCGCATCCATGGCCCGTTCCAGCTTCGTATCGAGGTTCCATGCATCGTACTGGTCTATCTTTTCCTGCAGTGAAGCCTGTTCCGCCATCAGCTTGTCCATCATGTCGGCATCTTCGTAGTATTCGGGTAAGCCGAATTTCAGGTTGATATCCTCATAGGCGGCAAGCACGTCAACCACCTCCTGAACTCCCTCCTGCACAACTTCCTTTACGGTCCTGGTTTCATCCAGATGGGGTTCCTGTTCAAGCAAACCAACGGTGTAACCCGGTGCAAAAACCAAATCCCCGTTGAATGATTTGTCTATACCTGCGATAATCCTTAGTAACGTGGATTTGCCGCTGCCATTCAACCCGATGATGCCGATCTTGGCGCCCAGGAAGAAGGAGAGAGAGATGTCCTTTATTATGGTTTTATTGGGTGGGTAAGTTTTGCTTACCTTGTACATCGAAAAAATGATCTGCTTGTCGTCGGCCATGTCAATTTTGATTTTGAATATGGGTGCAAATATAGAAAAAGCAAAAAAGCCACGGATGAAAGGATGAAATTGTTTTTTTTCGCGAATGTC
>CAYMXK010000029.1:0-11731 GCA_964393915.1 uncultured Prolixibacteraceae bacterium | reverse complement strand
AAAAAGCAAAAAAGCCACGGATGAAAGGATGAAATTGTTTTTTTTCGCGAATGTCAATAAGTAGCCGGAAGTTGCCAGGCACTTAAAATAGAAATGGGCACAGATTCACAGATTTCCGGGGTTGTATATGGCAGGCTGAGGGGGTGGCTTAAGTTCCCGATTCGAAGGCGATCGCTAATCTATGCATATTTAAGCCCCGGTATTTATGATCTGCCGGAAATCCTTGCAACTTCCGGCCTGATCGGTCGTGGGTGCAGGAGGGTGCTCTTTTACTCCCGCATTTAAAAAACCACCGCTACCCAGTCTGCGTTGGCATCCTGGGGTGGTTGCCCCAGCAAAATCTTACCCGGCCCCTTTACCGTCTTTATGGTCCCCTCTGTCAAGGCACCACCCTTTTTGGGATTGAACCACTGTATGGTATATGCCCTGTTGTTTTCAAGGGTGAGCTTTGCCTGTCCTGCGGCAGATGAAAGGTAAACCACATATATTTCACCAGGATTTGCAAGGCAATAGCCCTGTATCCCTTCGAGCAACTGGTTGTTGCTGTGCATTTTATGGAAAGGAAGGTTTTCGGTGAAGAACCTTGTGGCTATGGCTGACTGGTCCCACCAAATATCGCGGCTCCGGAAATCCTCAAGCATCAGATCGTTGTGCGGGTATCGGTATCCGAAATACCATTCCACTCCACCGGCACCTGCCATTAACGCTCCCCAGAGTGCGTGGTTCCTGACAGTATCGTGATCTGCATCGTGGCTGTCGGGCATAATTCCCACACCATGGTGGCCCAATTCATCCAGACAGACAACCCAGGGTTTTTTCGTCCCTGACGACCGGGTGATCCATGTTTTTACCCGTTCGTTGATCCTGTATGGATTTCCTATCTGCAGAGAGGGGCCATCGAGGTTTTCGAAATCGAGTAAAGGAGTGAGGTACTCATCCTGTTTTTCGTCGTTGGCATGGGTATGAAGCACAACAAACGATGGATATGGATTTACGGACCTGATAAAGCTGGCCATGTCCTTTTTTTGCCTGGTGGTTTGACCTATGGGTGTCCATTCGGCTGGCCCGTTTTCTTCACCCAGGTTCCATGTCACTGCGAGGTGGTGCCCGAACCGCGCCGCCAGTTCGCGCAGATAAACCTTGCGCTGGACCTCAGTGTATCCCATGTCGAGCAGGCATTCGTTCTCTGTTTCCTGCAATACAAAATGGAGCATCATCCCCAGGCTCTGCATGTGGTCAAAAACGATTTCCCACTGGTCGAGCTTACTGCAATCGAAGCGGTAACGCTCGTTGTGGTCACTATAGGGCCATACATCCTTGCCGTCACCGATGATGTTCATGGTGAGCATATATTGTGAGTTTACGCCCTTTGAAGCAAGGTAGTTAATGGCACCGATGATACTTTTCCCCTTGTCGCCCTGCCAGACAGGATCACCCTCCTTCCAATCCTTCAGGTGTGGCTCATAGTGATGGATATTCTCTTTAGGGTTGGCTTCGCCTTCCCTTTCAATGGCCTGTTCTCCATACCGGTAGGTTTGGTCGAAATCTGCATAGGCAAGAAAATTTTCCGGACTGTCGGCACCGTTCTTTATCCACCATTCACCGTTGTCTGAAAACCGTAAGTAGCGTTGCCTCACATATTCGAGTCTTCCTTTAGCCCTGAAATCATCGCCGGTTTTATCCGATCCTTCCACGTCAAAACTACCTGTCTGCCCATCGGCACCCACCTGTGTCCCAAAATCTGGATTTTCCGCGACAGCGATGTTCTTTCCTTCCCGGAACCAAACCTTGTACTCCCAGGTGCCTGTTTTATCAGGCCTGAACCTTACCATCCAGGTGTTTCCCTCCTTTGCCGAGGTTTCGGCTGCATTTCCATCGGCTGCAAAAAAGCCGGGGACAGTAATGGATTGTTCCCCATTGGTAAAAGTAACCTCCAGCCTGTAATCGAGGAAGGGGTTGATCTTTGCATACTCAGCCGTTTCCGGGCCTGGAATGGTGAATGTGATTTTGTGCCACTGTTTAAGTTCTCCCTTTATTGTTATTTCATTACTGGTGTCCTGACTGCATGCGACAAACAGTGCCAGACTCAGCAGCATTAGGATGTTGGTTCTCATAGCATATATTTTTATTGGTTAAAAAGTTAGTTATTAATGTTGTCAGTATTGTACATTTACCGGCATTCCAGTTGCTCCTGAGATGTAAACGGCTTCCTGTACGGCAAGGCTCCGCAGGTAGTCTGGCCCGCTGGTTTCAAATTCCGTGTCGTTCAGCAGACAGTTGATAAAATGGTGCTGTGTGGTATAAACACAATCGCCCGCAAAACCACGGTCTGCATGGGGGTAGATGTGTTCCCTTTCCGGAGCACCGAGTCGCTGTACGGTGATGGTTCCATCGGGATAAAGCCTCATTGTGCCATTGTATCCGTCGATGTGAAAGCTTCCGAAGGTATACCTCGGGTTGGGATAGTTGGGCTCGTTGTATCGGTTGGCGTCCCAGACGGCCAGTTTACCCGGCGTGTCGAATTCGAAATTGACGAATGCAAAATCTTCACCTGCAATTACCGGGTTAAGCTTTTTCAGCCAGGCAGAGACCCTGGAGATTTCTCCGCCCAGATAGCGGAAGGTGTCGATAAAATGTATCCCGTTTTCATAGACAATGAGGCGGGGATAATCCCTGAAGTAGGGCTGGCGGGGAATATAGGCATCGGGTCCCCATCCGTCGCCCATGCGCTTGCGCCAGTTCATAAAGTGCACCTCGCCTATTTCATCACCCTCTATCAGCTTTCTGAACTCCCGGTGCCAGGGTTGAAAACGCCAGTTTTCATGCACCATAAACCTTATTCCGGCTTTGGCGGCCACTGCCGCGATTTGTTTTCCTTCCTCCAGCGTTGGTGCAAGCGGCTTCTGGCATATGACATCAATGCCCCGTTCAGCCGCAAAGGTGGTCATTTCGAGATGGGTTTCAGGAGGAGTGATTATATCCACAAAATCAGGTTTCTCCTTTTCGATCATATCCCGGTAATCTGTGTAGTGACGCGGTATGTTGAATTCTTTCATCAGTGCTTCTCCCTTTGCCGCATCCCGGTTGCACAAGGCGGTAATCTCCACCTCTGGTATCCTGTTCCAGGCTTCATATTGAAACGGACTAAAGTACCCGGCTCCAATGCCTACCCCTTTTAATTTTTTTTGAACCATCAGTAGTCGTTTAATGATTTATCGGATTTCATAAATAGCCATGCCAGGCCCGATAGTAGTGCTAATGCCGAGCCGACATAGAAAAAAGGCGAATCGGAGCCCGACCAGGCCTTCAGGTAAGGAAAAGCCAGTGCAGTAATGAAGGAGCCGATATTGCCGGCCATGTTCATGGTCCCCGAAACAGCCCCTGCATTTTCTTTTCCTATGTCGACGCAAAATGACCAGGAAGGGCTTAACGTCATGTCTGCACCAAAAATGGCAACGGTAAGAAAAGCGATCGCACCTATGGCCGTTTCCATTCTGAGGCTCATCATCAGCCCGGCAATGACCAGTACAAATCCGGCAATGGCCGGAACCTGCCGGGATAATTTCCAGCGCCCGGTTTTGTATATCGTGTCCACCAGCCATCCTGAAAACCAGTTTCCCAGCGCCCCTCCGATCAGGGGTGCGGAGGCGTAAAACCCGGCCTCCACCATTTCGAGCCCGTATGTGTCCTGAAGATGGGGGAATAACCAGGTGAGGGTGAAAAAGAAGGTAAAGTTGCTGCCAAAATACTGAACCATGGCCAGCCACATATTTTTTGACCTGAGCATGTCTCCCATGGATACCCTCTTGTTTGATTTAGTGGTTTGCTGCCTGTTGGCCAGAATGTAATCCAGTTCATCCTTTGAGATGGTGCGGTGTTTTTCTGGTACATCCCGAAACCATAAATACCAGAACAGGGCCCAGGCAAACCCTATGAATCCCAGGATGATGAATGTGGCTTTCCATCCGGCGGCGTGAATCAGCCAGGCCACCAGGGGCAGGGCAAATGCAGCGCCTATTCTCGATCCGGAAAAATTTATGCCGGTAACCAGCCCCCGTTCCTTCATGGGAAACCATGAATACACCGCCCTTGAAATGCCGGGAAAGGCCCCTGCTTCACTTACGCCGAACAGAAACCTGATAACCAGCATGCTGACATAGTTCCATGCAAAGGAGGTTAAGGCTGTAAAAGCAGACCACAGTACCACAATGGTGGTCAGGATGCGCCGGGGGCCGAACCGGTCGGCCAGCATGCCCGACGGGGTTTGGAACAGGGCATAACCCAGTGCGAAAATGGATAATATCCAGCCCATCTGCTTATCGGTAAAATTGAACGATTCTGCAATCGGGTTCTTTGCTGCAGAAATACAGGCCCGGTCAATATAGAGTAGCAGGCTCAGGAAAAACGTTCCTGCTACCAGAAGATGCCGGGTTGGAATCAGTTTTTTCATTTCGCTGGAGTTAGGCTGCTTCCTTCGGGTATCTCATACTTTTTTGACAATGCGAAACGGTCAAAACAAAAACCGTCCTCCCTCATGCTGAAGGAGACCGTGTGCCATCCAGTCGTTTCTATGTCAAGATAGATCAGTCGCTCAACACCGCAGTGCTGTTCGGTGGTTCGTTGCCTGCTTGCCCAGGTCCACTGATTTTTGCCCTCACACCACTGCATCCGTGCTCCGCTTTCGGGCCATTCTCCGTTGATCCCGGTATGAATGCCGTTGTCTTCAGATCCTGTGGAGAATGCACTTACCCAAACGTAATACCTTCCTGTTGTCTGAAAGTGGATGCGATAGTCGAGTATGGCCATCTCGCCGGGTGTGTTTGTGAAATTTACGCCCTGGATCAGTTTGTTTTCACGGGTAACCCTCGTGTCAGGAAGAATCATAAGGTACTGTCCACCGCTGGCGGATGAGGAACGGTTTTCCTTCATTCCCTCCAGGGTCGTTGTAAAATCAGCATCAATAGTATACCATTTCCTGATTTCGTCTGCACGCTGACTGGAATAATTTTCGGCCTCCACCATTACAAAACCATCCTTTTCAAAGTTTTGCTGTGCAAAAAGGGCAGTGGTTAACAGGGTGAACAGGCTGATGTTAATAATAAGCTTCATAGGTTTATAATTTGAGATTAATATTTATTCGTCCGCTTGAAGAATTACAGCCCTGCAGGGACTGCCATCGCCATTTCCGGTTTTTAGTGGCAGGGCTATCAGTTTTACCTGGGTTTTGGTGACCTCTGACAAATCTCCCAATCCTTCGACGATGATGATGTTGGCAGAAAGCAGAATGGTGTGAATCAGGGTAACCAGGCTGAGGTTGTTCACATCTGCCACCGAAGGCGGCTCAACAGCCACCAATGCCACGCCCTTTGCTACGCACCAGCTGGCCAGCTCTTCTCCGATGGTGGGAATCCCCTCGCGGTAGGCGGGCGATCCATATTTTGTGTGCCAACCGGTCCTGAATATCAATCCCTCTCCTGGAGCAATATCGATTGCAGAATGGCCTAAATCGCCGACTTTAATTACCGCACCGTTTTTTATTCCCATCAGGTCAACAACATGGCAATCAACAAAGAAACGTGCCACATCGATCTCGTCGATTGCCGGACCGCTTATCCCGAAATGCACCGGGGCATCCATGTGTGTCCCCGCATGCGAGTATAAGTGAAGCGTGCTTGCGTTCCAGCCGTTTCGCTCAATCGTCCTCGCAGTTTCAAAACTTATTCCGGGATCCCCGTGGCGGAGGGTATTACTGACATCGATATATTTTATTGCCATAACCGTTGATTCATAAATTGTTGAGGAGCAATGGTGTGAATTTACAGCCTGTGTATTACTTCGTCACAAATCTTTTGCGTGGAGGCTGTACCTCCAAGATCGGCTGGCAGGATACCTTCTGAAAGGGTTTGGTCAATGGCTTGCATCAGGTTGCCGGCGGCTTCATTTTCCCCAAGGTGCTCCAGCATCAGCGACGCCGACCATAAAGTGCCCACCGGGTTGGCGATGCCTTTCCCGGCGATATCGGGCGCTGAACCGTGAATTGGTTCAAACATCGACGGGAACTGCCTTTCGGGGTTGATGTTGCCCGATCCTGCCAGGCCAAGCGAACCCATGATGGCCCCTCCCAGGTCGCTCAGGATATCTCCGAACAGATTGGTGGTCAGAACAACATCAAAAATTTCCGGTTTTAGAACAAAAGTAGCCGCGCAATTGTCGATATACATCTGATGGTGTTCCACTTCTGGAAATTCTGCAGCCACCTCACGGATGATCCTGTCCCAGTAGGTCAGGCTGTTGATAAGAGTATTCGACTTGGTGATGTGGTGGACCCTTCCCCTGCGGCGGGAGGCAAGATTAAAAGCAAACCGGGCAATTCTTTCAGTACCCTTGCGTGTGAAAATGCTGCTGTCAATCCCCATCCCGTTTTCAGCATCCGGGAGGTACTGACTTCCCACCTGGACGAACTCGCCTTCTGTATTTTCACGGATCACCACAAAATCGAGCTGTTTTTTTTCATGCATTGGGCCATGAAATCCGGGGAATGTGCGCACAGGCCTGTAGTTCACGTACTGCTGAAAGCCTGTCCTTACTTTAAATGTATAATCTTTGGCCGGAAGGGTGTCGTCCACTTCGGGGAGCCCTACGGAACCAAAAAATATGGCATCGTAGCTTTTCAGGATATCAAGTCCGCCTGGAGGCATAAATTCACCCTCTCGTAAGTAGTTTCCTGCCCCCCACGGGTAATATGTCTTATCGATCCCGAACCCGTATTTTTCTGCCAGTGCGTCGGCCACCCTCAGCGATTGGGGAACAATCTCAGGACCTATCCCATCGCCCGGGACTACTGCAATTTTGTACTTTTTCACTTGAACATATTTTAGATTAATGATGAATTCATTGGCTGCCAAACTTGTTGCTGATATGTTCCCTGGAATTGGCAATATGACGGCCCATTACTTTTACCGCCAGACCGGCGTCTCTTTTTTCGAGAGCGGCAATCATGCCGAGATGTTCGGGGAGCGTTTCCTCCGGGGGGCGCATTAGTCCCATCTGGACAATTCTGGATTGCACAAAAGTGAGGTTGTAGGCTTTCCTGAGGGTGTTGTTGCCGGCAATATCAAAAAGCATTTCATGAAAAGCCTCGTCGGCGCTGAGGTATGCCTTTGCGTCGATTTTTGTCTTTCCTTCAAAGGGCTTCCATAATTTCCTGAGTTTGCCGAGCTGGGAGGGGGTTATATTTTCTGCTGCCAGTTTAATGGCCATACATTCAAAAGCTTCCCTGACATCGTAAATCTCTTTCATCTCTTCCACGGAGAGTTTTTTCACAAACATTCCGCGACGGGGGATGCTTTCCACTAAAAATTCATGCTCGAGCATCCGCAAGGCCTTTAACAGCGGAGTGCGGCTTACACCCAGACTGGCAGCAAGCTTTTCCTGAAGAAGTTTTTCTCCGGGTTTCAGCTCGTTTTTCAGAATCATCTCCCTTAGCTGCCTGTAAACAGGATAACTCAAATCGCTGTGCTCAATCATCTGTTTTTTTTGCAAATATTGCATTTTGTATTCAAAATTCAAAATACATTATTACTTTTGTAACAGGTTTGCGATTTTTTCACCTAATAAAATCATTATCTCCATGATCAGCGATTATTTCAAGCGCGTGGCGCAACTCTCTCCCACGAAATTCTGGATCAACAATGTTACACGCGAAGAGGCGCACCTGGCCATTGAAGCAGGGGCAACCGGCTGTACGCAAAACCCGTCCTACACCTGGAAAATGCTAACGCACCCAACGGAAGCCGCATACACAAAAAACCTGCTTCTTGAAGCGCTCCGGGAGTCGGACATTGACAATGAAGTGGAATGTATCCTTCAGCGTAAGTTGGTGGATGGAATTGCCCGGATTTTTATGCCGCTTTACGAATCTTCCAACGGGGAGCATGGCTATGTAAGCATTCAGGGTGATCCGGTTCACGAGGAGGACCCTGAGGTGATTATTCATGAAGGGCGCCTGAACAGGGAAATGGGTCCCAATGTAATGATTAAGGTTCCTGCCACCAGGGCAGGCATGGAGGCAATGAACGTGCTAATCAGCGAAAACACGCCCATTAACGCCACCGAAGTGATGGGATTAAGCCAGGCATTGGATATTTGCAGGATGTATGAACGCATATCGCTCAAAACCGGAAAAAAACCAAAGATTTATTATTCTTTGATTACCGGTATTTTTGATGAGTACCTGCAAAACTATGTGACACAGAATAATATTGCCATTTCGCCCGATATTTTGTACCTGGCCGGCATGGCTGTGGCTAAAAAGACATACCAGGTCACCAAATCGCAATGGCCCGGGATCGGTTACATTGGTGGCGGCGTAAGGGGATTGCATCATTTCACCGAGATGGTCGGAGCAGATGTTTGTATTACGATGAACTGGCAGGGACAGGCAGAGGAGCTGTTGAAGCTCAATCAGCCTGTGGTTCCGAGATTCTTCAATCCGGTACCTGACTTGTTTATTGACGAACTGCTCGAAAAGGTTACCGAATTCAGACGCGCGTATAACATAAACGGACTGGCCCCGGAAGAGTACGAAGAATATGGTCCGGTGGAATATTTCCGCCACATGTTCACGGAGGCCTGGGAAAACGCCCTCAAATTAATTAAAGCCGCCCGCTCTCATCAGCAGTAAATCCTTAATAACATATAGTTAATCCCTTAACTTCCCAGGTCAAACATCCCCGCAATATCTCCGGGTGAGATCTTTTTAAATGCTACCATCGATTCGGTGTGGGTTATGCCTTCGATTTTTGCCAGCTTTTCCGTTGCCAGCTTAGCCAGGTCTTCAATATCCTTCAAGTGGATGATGGCAATCAGGTCGTAACGGCCACTTACGGAATATACTTCGTCAACGCCTTCTATGGCAGCAAGTTGTGCGCCAACGGAGTTTACTCCCGTACGTTCGGTATTGATAAGGATTATTGCAGTAATCATATTCTTGTTCTTTAATTAATTTGTTATGCACGATTATAGCAAAAGTATGAAAATCTGATTGGTTCAAATATTAACTTTATATATTCACCCCAAAATCATTTTTCAGTCTGTTCTGGAATGTTGATATCACAGAAAATATGGTTTTCAGTGTATTGGTTTCAATCGACGACAGCATGGAAAGATTGATGTTGTGGTCCATCCGGAGCCGGTTGGTAATCGCGAATACCTGGTGCCTGAATTGCGTAACCAGCAAAAATTCAAATGCATAGCTGAGATCTGCATGCATGTGGTGCGGAATTACATTCAACGTATACAGCCGGTGCAGGCGGCTGAGCGTGTTGGTCTCCTCCAGCCTGCTTTTTACAGAATAAAGCCTTATGATGTTTACCATAACCCGGGAGGCATTTTTAATATTAATCGTTCCCGAATTGTCTTCGGAAGTGTCGGTTTGCAGCCGGCCAAAAATGGTCAGCGGAATCTTATAGCTGAGGTTGGCCATAGCCATATAACCTAAAAACGCCGGGGTATTATTCAGCACCGTGTGTATGGAATCTCTCAGTTCACTGGTGAGTGCGTTGTCGCCATAGATGGTGCGGTAATCGAAAAACACACTCACGTCGACAATATTCTGCGGAGTGGCTTCGGTGATCCATCCGGCAAAATATTTTTTCCATACGGAGAGGGGCTGGTTCCAGCGAGGGTTCCCGGCCATAATATCGCCTTTGCATAGCTCATACCCCGCAGTGTGCAGCAATTGGTTCATCCGTTTTCCGAATTGCAGGAAATATGCCGCCGCCTCCTGGCTGCCGGCTGCCTTGTCATCGTAGATCAGGGCATTGTCCTGGTCGGTGAGCAGGGTCTGTTCCCTGCGGGCTTCACTGCCGAGTGCGATAAATGCAAACTTTGCTGGCGGTTGCCCCAGCTCTCTGAGAACCATTTTTACCAGTACTGCAGTCGCCTGGTCAGAATGTTGGGTGACCCTTTGTGTTATTGCAGGGGCCTTCACCCCGGAGTCGAGCAGCATTTTCACCTCCTGAGGCAACCGGTTGCCCTGTTCAATCAGCTGCTCCATGGTGGAAGGTTCCCGTGATCTATCACCAGTGTGGAGTAATCCTGAGAGTGACTCCCTTGTTACGGTTCCCCGTACCTGCTGATCATGGCCTTTAACCGCCAGACAGGATATGTTCCCCTTTTCCATGGCTGACAATGCCCCGCTGAGCGAGCCGCTTTCGTCAAACCAGTGGATGGAGTTATTCATAATTCTTCCGGCGTATGAACCGTTGCCAGTTTGCGCATTAACGACAGCGTCAAGGATCTCCCTGGCTGATACTGATCCTGTCACCCATCCGGCAATGTTTTTAACAAATACGGCCGGGGCGGAATGAAAATGCATTAACCTGACGATATCCTCCTGTGAGGCATCTTCGCTGCAGAAGACCGGAGGCTGCATGAACCGGGTTGCCGGACTGTCCAGGAGGGCCTGCCGGGCAAGTGATGCATTTACGGCTTCAGACTGCACTTCGCTTCCTTCATGAATCGAACTGTAATCCACAAATATTCCTGATATCTTATCGGCTCCGGTGATTTCATCGGTAAGCAGCATTGCATAAACCAACAGGTGCAGGAGGCCTCCCATCGGTTTTTTTATACTGAGCCGGTAACCGTCGAGCTTTCTGTGGCGTGCCAGATAGCTGGAAAACTCCCTTCGTTCAGCAGAATTCTCAATCAGGTCGAGAATGGATATCTTTTTCAATTCTTCGGCATAGCCGAACCCCAGCAAGGCAGGCAGGGCCGGACTGAAGGCGGTGAAGCGGCCCTTTCCCCTCATTGTTGCAGTGAATACCCCTACAGAAAGTGACTCATTCATGGCAGGCCCCAGCTCTGTCAGCGCAGCTTCTGAAGCTTGTCTGTCTGACCGCACCAGGTCCTTTATGACGTAAATAAATCCGTTCTTGTCGGACAGTGCTACCTGTGAAATCGTAATCAGTGACTCCCGGTACTCCTGGTCAGCAAAAGACAGAATGGTTTCCATCTGAAGAAGGCCCTTGTTGTTGCCCTGAAATTCAAGGATTTGCCGGATGTCTTCCTGCCGGTCGGGATGAATGATCTCACGGAGGTCATTGCTGAGATAACCCAGGTCGGTGTCTCCAAGCATGTCTTTCATTTTTTTATTGGCGTAAATGCACTTTCCTTCCATAAAAAGCAATGTGCCGTCGGTCGACGCCTCGACCAGCGCCTTGTAGCGTTCGCGAGATTCCTTGAGGTTTTGTTCGGCTATCGACCGCTGCGTCTCTACCCTGAGGTTGCGCCTTACGATGATGGTCAGCAAAACCGTCATCAGCAGAAAAATTGCCAGCGAAACGTATACCAGTATCTTTTTTATGCCTGAAATTTCCTTCCTGATATCCTCCAGATAAACCCCTGTGCCAATCAGCCAGCCCCAGGGTTTGTATTCCATCACAAACGAAATTTTGGGCAATATCCGGGTGGTGTCATCCATCCACCACCACATATAATCGACGTATGCCTCGCCGGTTTCGCGGGTCTGCGTCACAAATTCAACAAACATCTTTTTGCCCTGCGCATCGGTAAAATCCGATAAATCCTGTCCATTCAGTTCTGTGCGGTAAGGATGCCTGATCATTACCGGTTGCAGGTCTGTAATCCAAAGGTAATCTTTGTCTTCGGTACCATACCGCATGGCCGAAATGGATTGAACCGCCCGGTCCCGGGCTTCCTCCATGGT
>CAYMXK010000028.1:4436-21624 GCA_964393915.1 uncultured Prolixibacteraceae bacterium | reverse complement strand
TTAATATTTTTAACTGTTTCTGTTGTTTTCTTACACCGTTATAGACTAAATAACTCTGCAAATGTTACAATAAACGGTGTTAAAATATATCAAAATCCAGCCAATGGCGACCCTTTATCGGTGAATGGCGAAATTCAACTGATGAATAAAATAGTAAAAGGTATTTTATTTTTACCGGCAAGAAGACGGGACCTGCCCAAACACAAAATAGTCAGCGCTGAAATATTCATGGAGATTTCCGGGGGATTCTTGAAAAATACCATAAACGGAAGAACCGCTGCCCGACATAGAGGCATATAATGCACCCAATTCATAAAGTCTACGCTTAACAGATGCTATCTCAGGAAACATTTTAAAAACCGGTGTCTCAAAATCATTGTTAAGGCACTCTTTCCAGGTTTCAACAGGCTGCAGCATAATATCCTTAATTAAAGTCTGATGTTTGGACGGCCTTATTGCCTTATACGCAAGTGCAGTGTTAACACCAAATGGCGGCTTTACCAATGCGAAATAGTATTTACCAAGGTCAAGGGAGATGGGTGTAAGTTGATCACCTATGCCGGTAGCCAGTGAAGGTTGGTTGCCAATAAAATAAGGACAATCTGCCCCAAGCTTAGCTGCATAATGCTGAAGGTCTTGCGATGACAAACCAAGACAAAACATGAGGGAAAGCATCTTCAGCATATTCGCTGCATCAGATGAACCACCCCCCAGTCCGGCACCAAAAGGGATTACCTTGTGGAGGTGAATACGAACCGGAGGCAGGTCAAATTCACTTTTAAGCAGGGTATACGCCTTAATCACCAGGTTGTCGCCACCTTCATTATCCAGCAAAATCCCTGAGGAGTGAAACTGAAAACTTTCACCAGGCAACACTTCCAGAATATCGGAAAGCGCCAATGGATAAAAAACCGTTTCCAGGTTGTGGTAACCGTCAGGCCGACGCTCAATCACGCTAAGACCAAGGTTTATCTTGGCATTGGGAAATGAAAGCATTAAAAAAGATTATAGATTTTGGATCAAAGATACCAGATAAAAAGAATCAAAGTCCGCCGGGATGTTGCACTGGATTACTTCATCAGTTCATACTCCTCCGGTGAGCCGCAGGTACATATCAGGTTACGGTCTCCCCAGGCATTGTCGACCCGGCCAACAGGAACCCAATACTTGTTGTGCTTAACCCACTCGAGCGGCCAGGCTGCCTTCTGCCTGCTGTAGGTGTGGCCCCACTCATCCCCGCCGATTTTAAAAGCCGTGTGAGGTGCGTTCTTCAATACGTTATCTTCTTTATCAGCCTCTCCCGATTCAACTTCCTTAATTTCTGCATAAATCTGGTTCAAGGCATCAATAAACCGGTCCAGCTCCTGAAGTGATTCGCTTTCAGTAGGTTCTATCATTAAGGTACCTGCCACAGGAAAAGAGAGGGTCGGTGCATGGAAACCATAGTCCATAAGCCGCTTCGCAATATCGGTTTCAGTTATACCGCTTGAAACCTTGAGATGGCGGCATTCCATGATCAGTTCATGGGCAACCCTTCCATTTTCGCCGGCATAGAGAATTCCATAGTTGTGTTTGAGAGCAGCTGCGATGTAGTTGGCATTGAGTATGGCAATCTCAGTAGCTTTTTTAAGCCCGTCGCCTCCCATCATTTTGATGTAGCCATAGGTTATGGGCAATACCGATGCACTGCCCCATGGAGCTGCAGCAACTGCATTGATACCCACGTGACCATTGTTCATTATAGGATGCGAAGGAAGAAATTCCACCAGGTGCGGGGCAACTGCAATCGGACCAACACCGGGGCCTCCGCCTCCATGGGGTATAGCAAAAGTCTTATGGAGATTGAGATGACACACATCAGCCCCGATAATACCGGGATTGGTAAGACCCACCAGAGCGTTCATATTGGCACCGTCCATATAAACCTGACCGCCGCAATCATGAATAATTTTACACATCTCCACAATAGCCGATTCAAACACGCCGTGGGTTGAAGGATAGGTAACCATAAAGGCGCAGAGGACATCCTTATACTGTGTTGCTTTTCTGCGAAGCTCTTCGAGGTCGATATTGCCCCGCTCGTCACAGCCAACTACAACTACCTCCATGCCGGCCATTATGGCACTGGCAGGGTTCGTACCATGGGCCGAGGAAGGGATCAGCACCAGGTTTCGCCCGGTCTCCCCCCTGCTCCTGTGATAAGCACGGATAACCATCAGTCCTGTATATTCACCTGACGCGCCAGAGTTAGGCATCAGGCTTACATCAGCCATCCCGGTTATTTCAGCCAGGTCGCGACGAAGTTCCTCCATCATCAGATGATAGCCCATCGCCTGGTTTTTTGGCACAAAAGGGTGGATACCGTTGAATTCGATCCAACTCATAGGCAGCATTTCTGTTGCTGCGTTAAGTTTCATGGTACAAGAACCCAGGGAAATCATGGAATGCGTAAGTGAAATATCCTTCAGCTCAAGAGATTTGATATAGCGGACCATTTCTGTCTCAGAACGGTATTTGTTAAAAACCTCCTGTTGCATGTAGGAACTGGTACGAAGGAACTGATTATCAATAATACAGTTTTCAGCAACAGACTGCATCTTCATCAAAGGCTTGTTGGCAGCTTTTGCAAATACCTCAATAATCCAGTTAATATCATCCATATTGGTTGTCTCGTCGATACTAATCCCCACCTCTCCATTGGCAAAATAGCGGAAATTCATTTCCAGATCAACTGAGAGCCATTCTATATCTTCGCGCTTAACATGAAGAGGCAATGCTATGCGAATAGTATCAAAATAATTCTTATTCAGCTGTTTGTAACCCAATTTTTCAACCTCCTCCGCAATTAGTGCAGCGATATAATGAATCCGGAGAGCGATGTGACGAATTCCATCCGGCCCGTGGTAAACGGCATAAAAACTTGCCATATTGGCAAGCAGGGCCTGGGCAGTGCAAATATTGGAGGTGGCCTTTTCACGTTTAATGTGCTGCTCGCGTGTCTGAAGTGCCATTCTCAATGCCCGGTTGCCGTGAGCATCTTTGGTTACCCCGATAATCCGTCCGGGCATTATCCGTTTGAATTCATCGCGGGCGGCGAAAAAGGCTGCATGCGGACCACCATACCCCATGGGTACACCGAAGCGCTGGGTACTGCCAAAAACGACATCAGCACCCCACTCACCGGGAGGCGTCAATAAGGCCAGGGAAAGCAAATCGGCAGCAACAGCCACTTTCACATCCTTTTGGTGAGCTGCGGCTGCGAGGATACTATAATCCACCACCTCTCCGTCGGAATTGGGGTATTGAACAAGAATCCCGAAAACATCATCAGTCAGTTCAAACTCAGTGTGAGGCATAATGGAGAGGGTAATACCCAAAGGTTCGGCACGGGTCTGTAAAACATCGAGTGTTTGAGGCCAGATCTTTTCATCAACCAACATGCGGTTAACGCCGGCTTTTACCATTTGCCTTGATCTTGATGCATGCATCATGGTCATTGCCTCAGCAGCGGCTGTGGCCTCATCAAGCAAAGAGGCATTGGCGATTTCCATTGAAGTCAGCTCACAAACCATGGTCTGAAAATTCAGCAATGCCTCAAGGCGTCCCTGCGAAATTTCAGCCTGGTAGGGGGTGTAAGAGGTATACCATGCCGGGTTTTCAAGTACATTGCGAAGAATTACCGCAGGGGTAATGGTATCGTAGTACCCCATTCCGATGTAGGTATTGAAAACCTTGTTCTTTGATGCCAGCTCAAGTATTTTCCTGTAATATTTTCGCTCGCTGAGCCCCTCACTAAGGCTCAGCGGTTCATTTAGCCTGATATTGCCGGGAACAGTCTGGCCGATAAGTTCATCGAGCGATGAAACACCAATTTTGAAAAGCATGGCTTCCAGTTCGTGGTCGCGCGGACCAATATGACGGTTTACAAATTTATCTATCAGCATCGAAATAAGTATTGGATATTTTAAATGGCAATATTACACGTGATTCGCAGTTAAAAAAATGATTTTTATGGGTTGATTGTGATTTCAGGTAAGAAAAGGGTTGTTGTCTTTCTCAAAACCGATGGTGGTTTCAGGTCCGTGTCCCGAATAAACCTTAATATCACGTGGCAACACCAGTAACTTCTGCCTGATATTTCCAACAAGCTGTTCATAATTTCCTCCGGGCAGGTCAGTCCGACCTATGCTACCGTAAAACAATACGTCACCGGCAATCAGCAACTTATCAGCTTCAGAATAGAAAACTACATGGCCGGGAGAGTGACCGGGAACATGAATCGTGGTTAGAACGGAATTTCCAAACCTGATCTCATCCCCTTCCAAAATCTGATCATCGGCAGCCCTTACATGTGGCATGGTAAAACCAAACATCGCCGCCTGCTGTGATGCCCTTTCAATCAGGAAATCGTCTTCGGGGTGACAGCCAAAAGGAACATGGTACTTTTGCCGCACAAATTCCACGCCCATCAGGTGGTCAAAATGGCAATGCGTATTAATCAGCTTTACCGGGCTTAGATGGTTCGCTTTAACAAAACCGGCAACCTCTGCGAACTCCTCTTCATAGAAATAGCCGGCATCAACAAAAACACACTCTCCGGTTTCGTCATACAGCAGGTAACTGTTCTCACGGAGTGGATTAACCACAAACTTTTGTACAGATATCATGTAATTGAATTTATTAAATGGAAACAAGCGGATTAGGAGGTTAGTTTACGGTACCTTTCAATAAAGGGACAAAAACAAAGGATCCATGTTTCTCAGTGCTGAAATCATCCTCCGCAATACGGGTTATCAGGAGCATTTCCTGATGATCGCCGTTACCCACGGGGATCACCAGTTTGCCACCGATTGTGAGTTGCTGAAGCAAATCATCGGGCACATAGGGCGCACCGGCGGTCACCAGGATGCGGTCGAAAGGGCCGTACGTAGGTAAGCCCTTGTAACCATCACCTAAAAAGAAGGCCGGATTATATCCCATTTCAGGCAGAAGCTGCTGCGCTTTTATATACAATTCACGTTGTCTCTCAATTGTATACACCTTAGCACTGAGTTCACACAAAACAGCCGCCTGGTATCCCGATCCCGTACCCACTTCCAGAACCTTGCATAAGGGGAAGACATCCAGCAACTGAGTCTGGAACGCCACAGTAAACGGTTGGGATATGGTCTGCCCCGATCCGATGGGAAACGCCTGGTCGCGATACGCGAAATTCACAAAAGAACTGTCCATGAAAACATGCCTGGGCACCTTCGACAATGCTTCGAGCACCCGTTCATCCCGTATTCCCTTAATTTTCAACCCTTCTATCAGTCTTTTCCGCATTCCCTGATGCCGGGGAGTATCTAATGTTGTCATCTTTGCATGTTTGATGCAAATCTAAGCTAAAAACCATTCAGAATTCACATTTGGCATGATATGGATATTAACATTCCAGGTTAATAAGTTCATGTAATGTCACACGCCGCTGCGTAATAATTCCTCTATCTTTGCCAATGTATGGTGAAAGTTGGAATCATTGGAAACATAGCCTCGATGCAGCCTTATGTGCAGCATCTGAAGAAGGAAAATGAGATTGAGATAGTTGGAAAATCCTCGATCGGCTTTATAGATCAGCCGGCAGGCAGCCTTCTGTCGGTGCCTGAATATGCCAAAACGGACCTGTTCAATGAAGCCGATGCAATTATAATAGACAAAGCCAGCATGGTGAGTTTCGATATGCTGAAGGATGCCGTAAGAAATTACAAACATTTATTTCTCGCTGATCTGCCTGATTTGAATACTTCCCAATGTCTGGATCTGCAAAAACTGGTTGCCGAAGCCGGCAGTATCGTTCAGGTAAAGAATCCATTAATGGAGGAACCTGTAGCCCACTGGGTTGCGGAAAACTGGCAGGAACCAGCCTATCTCAGCTACTTTGAAGGAACAGATTTATTTCAAAACAAGCGCCAACTATTGATAAAGTTACTGCTATATGCCCATCGCCTTTTCAAAGGCAGTCCCCAGAAAATCAGGGTCAGCGGTGTTCATGATGCAGATAAGGGAAATTCCTTCCTTAACATCAGGCTCGACTATTCGAACTTCTCTGCTTTAAATTTCGAACTTCTTCAGACTGCGGGCAGCGAAATTAAAATCAAGGCTGCCCTGCCCGGAAAATTTATTGAATCAGCCGCCCATAATCAATTGACCCTTAATCATCAGAAATTACATATTGACATTCCGAATAAATCTGAGTTTTCGGTTTTTATCGAAAATCTTAAATTACAAAATCAAAAATCAGGAACTGGCCTGGACACACTTCACCAGGTACTTTCTTCCTATGAAGAGTTATTCCGGAAACTTTCTCTTTATGCTCCCTGGTATGTTTAACAATTAATAATCCGCCCAATTCCCTGACAAATTTCAATTCCATTTTTTAGTGCATCCATATTGATGTTTTTATGGATCTGCAGCAGAAATTATCAGAAAAAATTACAATAAAGAATAACAATAAGCGTTAATCAGATGCTGACGAACAATCAAAAATAAAAAGGTTTAGTAGTGAGAAACTTAACCCATTTTTATGAATAAAAAACAGCAGGTAGCCCGTTATTTAATTTTTGATTTTCTGGCTGCCGCAATAAGTTGGACGCTATTTTATATTTACCGGAAACAGGTTATTGAACCCGTAAAATTTGGTTATGAAATCCCTATTGAATTCACCCCGAGATATTTTCTTGGATTATTGATCATCCCATCTGCCTGGCTTCTTTTTTATTACGTTGCCGGTTATTACAGGAATATATACAGAAGATCCAGGTTAATAGATCTTGGCCAGACAGCACTTACCACTATTATCGGAGTCACCGTGATTTTCTTTACCCTGCTTCTTGACGATGCAGTATATTCATATAAGAATTACTATCAACTCTATTTTAATTTACTGGCCCTTCATTTCTTCTTCACCTATCTTTTCAGGCTTATTCTTACTACAAGAACCATCGACAAGATCCATAAACGTAAAATTGGTTTCAATACGCTGATTATCGGGAACAACGACAAAGCTCTGAAAATTTACAAAGAAATGAGTACACAGCCCCGGCCGGCCGGCAACAGGTTCGTCGGGTTCATTAATATTGACGGCAATGGAACCAGGGACCTCGAAAATCTTCTGCCCTCACTGGGAAAACTTGATGATATTGAAAGAGTATTGAAAGAGCATGCCATTGAAGAAGCAATTATTGCCCTTGAAACCAATCAGCATGAATTACTGAGCAAGATACTCACCATTGTTGAGAACAGGGAGGTTACCATCTGGGGCATTCCCGATCTTTACGACTTTTTATCCGGAATGGTAAAAATTAATACCATTTACAGTAGCCCACTGATTAAAATATCCAATGGACTGATGCCTGCATGGCAGGAGAATATAAAGCGCCTCATCGACGTGACTGTCT
Source organism: uncultured Prolixibacteraceae bacterium (assembly GCA_964393915.1). GTDB lineage: Bacteria > Bacteroidota > Bacteroidia > Bacteroidales > Prolixibacteraceae > UBA1413. The sequence continues at coordinate 14,188 of CAYMXK010000028.1, read as the reverse complement.
CCTCTCTGGCAATAATTATTTTGTCACCCGTTTACGTTATACTTGCTTTGGCGATAAAAAGCACATCCAAAGGACCCGTTATTTACAAACAAGAGCGCATTGGAAAATTTGGGAAGCCTTTTGTAATCTACAAATTCCGCAGCATGGTTGCCGACTCCGAAAGTAACGGTCCGGCTCTGTCAAGTAAAACCGATGCGAGAATAACCCCGCTGGGTAAGTTTATCCGAAAAACGCATCTGGATGAGATACCACAATTTTTCAATGTGGTTCGTGGGGATATGTCACTGGTTGGCCCCCGCCCTGAACGCAAATACTATATCGAACAAATTGTGCAACATGCCCCTCATTATACCCACTTGCATAAACTCCGGCCGGGAATTACATCGTGGGGACAGGTAAAATATGGTTATGCTTCCAATGTTGATGAAATGCTCGAGCGGTTGCCCTATGACATAATCTACCTGAAAAACATATCGCTCTATGTTGACTTCAAAATATTAATTTATACCATGATTAATGTATTTCACGGCAGAGGGAAATAGCTGACCGCACCCGAAACTAACTCACTCCCGTAACCTGCCGCACCAAGGCCGGAATCCACAAACTCATCCATCCCTGCAATTCATCACCCGGATTCAGCCGTTCACACATTCTCACTTGGAATTAGCCCTCTAATAGTTATCTTTGAATAAAAGACTTAATGACATTTTAGTAATTCTTAGAATCCAATTTTTGAAACACTTTAATAGCTTGTCCCCTTCGAATTTGAATCCTTCCGTTCCTGCTATCTGGATGGAAAGGTTGAGCCGTACAGCAAAACAACCATCCAGCAAGATGCGGAGATGCTTGCAGACCTTTGGAAATCTTCAGCGTATCCGGATTTCAAAAAGGGCCGGGATTATGAATTCGATGACTATGATGCCCCGGTACTGTGCGGTGAGTGAAGAATCGGTCAAACAATACTCTTAAATGATTATTATCTATAATATAAATTAACTATGATAACACAACATGCTATGAGAAACACTTTACTTCTGACATTCCTACTGTTGGCTTTTCTCACTTCCGGACAAACCAGCAGGACGCTTCCTGGCAGATCCAATCAGGTAAAAGAAAAAATGGATCATCTTACAGACAGAACCCGTTCAATATTTTTACATCTGCAAAATCAGCAGATCAGCGCGTTAACGGAACAACCAAGACTAAAGAACCTTACAGCCAAACAAAAACTGGACAGTATCATTTACAGGGAACTTGACAAGAACACCGAAATCTGGTACAATGACTGGAAAGATGAGTATATTTACGACAGCACCCCGGTAAATACTGCTTACTGGGAAAAATCATGGAATAAACAGCAGGCAAAATGGGAAACCGTGACCAAGACCGAAATAGAGACCAACACCGCGGGGCTTCCTGTAAATTATAACAGTTATTCGACTGACAACCCGTCAAAAGAGTTGCGCCTCGACAGCAAAATGATCGCTCACTACAACAATTCAGGCAAAACTGATTCAATATTTTATTGGGCACTGTATCCACCTGATACCTGGGGTCTTGAAAGCAGCTTGTATTATTACTATCATTCTTCCGGCCGGCTTGAAAAGGTAGAAATTATCCTTCAGGAAGAAGATGAAGGGGAAATATACGAAATAGAAATGACTTATAAATTTGAGTACGACAGTCTGCAAAGACAGACCAGCACAATATTGCTAATTTCAGACGATGGTGAAGATTTCGAATTTTCCAGGACAAACTATACATGGAACTCATCCGGAAAGATGACAAGTTATGAAAACTCGTCTTTTAGTTTATTGACTTCTACCCTGCAGAAGTCAACCCGGTATGAGATGCAATACAATCAGGCGGGTGATATATTTGTGGAGACCGGATCCAAATGGAACACGAATACCAGTACCTGGGATCTGAACGAAAAAGAGGAGTTCACATACGGGAACACCAACAGCGCAGATGTTGTATTTCCCAATTTACAGGGGATGTTAATGGGTGTCGGGATTGAAAATATGTATCAGTTCAACAAGGTGCCGGAAACGGTCAATACTTTTGAAAGAATAAACAACGATTGGCTTAACACCGGCAAAACCACTTTTTACTATTCGGGTGGCACTTTAACCGGACTTGTGGATTTACAAACGAAAAGACCAGGGGTTTATCCCAATCCGTTCAGCGATTATCTCTATTTCCATTGGACAGAAAATGTAACGATAATGAAGGTTGAAATCTTTCATATATCAGGAAAACGCATAATCGAACAGTCTGTTACTCAGGATAAACCTTTAGATTCCAGTTATTTACAAAGAGGAACATACATCTATAGGCTGACGACAAATGGTACACTTGTGGATACGGGCAAACTAATCAGGCATTAATTAGCTACATCAACCTGTTTTCCATTCTCACTTTTCTGTCTTTCTGTCCGCCCCAAATTTGTCCGGCAATTAATCCAAACACGAAGCCTGCCGCTCCAATCTCCCATGGTTTGCCAGGCAGAAGAACGGCGATGAGCAATCCGGCCAGGGATCCGGCTACAATTCCATAAAAGGAATATAGGTAATTAAAGTGAAATGGCGGGTAAAACGCATGGTTTGTCATCATGTGCCTGGCGAGCCGGGATATCACCCGGTCCAGTTCACGTCTGTATTGCCCTGGCACATTTACCGCTTCATTCACATGCTTCAGTGCAACAGCAATTTCCGGTTTAAGATGCGTGCAACCTGCACATTGATGTGAATATCCAGCCACTCTGCTGATATTGCGCTGCAACTCTTCTATCCTGAAGAAACGGAGGTCCTTTTCACGCGTACCCGCAAGGGACTCTTTCATTGCAGCTAAAATTTTTTCGTCCCAGTTGTCCATTGATATAAGAGTATATGTAACCTGAAAGATACAAAAAAACCGCCCATGGAGCGGTTTTTTTTATTATAGTTTATTTAAATTTCATTTAATTGCGCGGGCGGCGGTCATCGCGGCGGTCGCCTCCACGGAAATCACCTCTGCGGTCATCGCGGCGGTCTCCTCCACGGAAATCACCCCTGCGATCGTCGCGACGGTGATCGTCATCCCTGCGGGGCGGACGGCTGTCGCGGCTTGCTTCACGTTCAACGTAACCCTCTGGTTTTGGAAGCAAAGCCCTGCGTGAAAGTTTCAGTTTGCCTGTTTTTTCATCTACACCAATCAGCTTCACTTCTACGATTTCGTTCTCCTTCAGGATTTCCGAAGCAGATTCAACCCTTCTCCAATCCAGTTCAGACACATGCAAAAGACCTTCTTTCCCGGGCATAATTTCAATAAATGCACCGAATGCCACGATCGATTTCACTTTCCCTTTGTAAATTTCACCTACTTCGGGAAGTGCCACAATTGCCTTAACGCGGGCCTTGGCAGCTTCAAGGATTTCAAGATTTGGTCCTGAAACCTCAACAATACCGTTGTTCTCGTCTTCAGTTATAGCAATGGTTGCACCTGTATCTGCCTGTATTCCCTGAATAATTTTACCACCAGGTCCTATAACTGCACCAATCATATCTTTTGGAATAAGCATGACCTCGATTCTCGGTACATTGGGCTTATAGTCGGCCCGTGGCTCCGGAATGGTTTCAAGGATTTTGCCTAAAATATGTAACCGGCCTTCTTTCGCCTGCTCAAGTGCTTCGCTAAGAATTTCATATGAAAGTCCATCTACTTTTATGTCCATTTGAGTGGCGGTGATTCCCTTCTCCGTACCGGTTACTTTGAAATCCATATCACCCAGATGATCTTCGTCACCCAGAATATCAGACAACACGGCATATTTTACGGCACCTTTATCGGTGATCAGTCCCATTGCAATACCTGAAACCGGGCGTACCAGCTTTACCCCTGCATCCATCAGCGACATCGTACCGGCACAAACCGTTGCCATAGAGGATGAACCATTTGATTCAAGCACATCGGATACGATACGGACAACATAGGGTAATCCGGCAGGCAACATTTTTTTCAAGGCACGATGTGCCAGGTTGCCATGTCCGATTTCGCGGCGGCTGGTACCTCTTGGCACACGCGATTCCCCTGTACTGAAGGGAGGAAAGTTGTAGTGCAGAAGAAACCTGTCATATCCTTTAACTGTTACCAGGTCAATAATTTTTTCGTCCATCTTGGTTCCTAACGTGGTAGAGGCAAGCGCCTGTGTTTCTCCACGGGTAAACAGGGCCGAACCATGCGAACCGGGCAGGTAATCCACCTCCCCCCAAATGGCGCGTATGTCACGGGTACCACGGCCATCGAGCCTTACACCCTCATCGAGTACCATGCGCCGCATGGCCTCCTTCTCCACATCGTGGTAATATTTTTTGATTAATTTTTCATGAACGGCCAGATCAATGTCAGCATTTCCCTCATTGGCAGCCTTATACGTTTCAATATACTCATTGCGCAGGTTTTGGAATGCAGCAAGACGATCGGCCTTGACATTGATCCTCTGGCGAACGATCTCATATACTTTATCAAAAAGATCGGCATTCACCTTTTCACGAACCGCTTCATCATTGGTTTCGTGGCTATAGGTACGTTTTACCACACCCAGTTCAGCAGCCATTTCTTCCTGAACTTTACAGTGTTTCTTGATTTCATCATGGGCAAATTTGATGGCTTCGAGCATTTCGGCTTCAGAAACTTCGTTCATTTCACCTTCAACCATCATAATATTGTCGTAAGAAGCACCCACCATAATGTCGATATCGGCTTCCTTTATTTGCGAAGTGGGCGGATTAATCACAAACTGCCCCTTGATACGCGCAACCCTGACTTCAGAGATATGCGTTTCAAAAGGAACATCCGAAACTGCAATTGCAGCAGAGGCGGCCAGACCGGCCAAAGCATCGGCAGTGGATTCAGTATCAGCAGAAATAAGGGAAATCATAACTGCCGTTTCGGCATGGTAATCAGAGGGGAACAACGGGCGCAGGGCACGGTCAACAAGCCGGGCCACAAGGATCTCTTCGTCTGAAGGGCGTCCTTCGCGTTTCATAAAACCACCGGGAAAACGGCCGGCAGCCGAAAATTTTTCACGGTAATCAACCGAGAGGGGCATAAAATCAACGTCTTCATTTGCTTCAAGGGCCGAAACAACTGTGGCCAAAAGCATGGTGTTGCCCATTTTTACTACAACCGAACCATCGGCTTGCTTTGCCAGTTTGCCGGTTTCTATTGTAATGGTGCGGCCATCGGCAAGTTCGATTGTTTTTGTTACTACATTCATCATTGTTTTTTTTTACTCTTTATTTATTCTTCATCATCATAACTTTGCAGGGGGCAAAAATGTTTTTGAGAATCCTCTTTTATAGAATATTATTCTGTGCCTGGATTTCTGTCCCTTTTGGAGTACTGTCAGTTCAAAACAAAAAAGAAAAGGCAATTCTTATTATTGCCTTTTCTTTATATTTTTTTACTTACGTAAGTTGAGTTCAGCAATTATTGAACGATAACGTCCAATATCCTTTCTTTTCAGATAATCGAGAAGGTTACGGCGCTTGCCTACGAGACGTATCAATGAGCGCCGGGTACTGTGGTCTTTCTTGTTAATCTTCAGGTGAGCTGTAAGGTGGTTAATCCGATAAGTGAACAGGGCAACCTGGCCTTCAACGCTTCCTGTATCCTGCTCACTTTTACCATGCTTGGTAAAAATCTCTTTCTTTACTTCGGTGTTTAAATACATTCTTATAAAATTTTTTGTTATACAATGTTTAAGCCGCAGCATCGCTCTCAATAACAACGGCTTAAAATTAATTTTTAGCGGCACAAAAATATACAAAATTTCGTTAACAGCAATCCGCAAAGCGTTTTGTTTGTGATAATAACCATTGATTTTAAATTAGTAAGCCAAAATCGTAATCCTTATTGAATGGTTTCAAGCTGGATCATCACTTTATCCATCAGATCGCGCGTATCAGAGAGTATTTTTGACCGCCAGGCTTCTGAAGATGGATTATACATTTCCATGAAGTTGGTTTTTACCCTACTCTCGTCATCTGCACTGCGATACCCATGATGAAATCCCTGGTTTTCGAGAATCATATTATGAAGGGAACGAATCGAACCAAGTGTGGTCTGGCTATTGAGGGTACCGTATTCAAACACCATGGGAACATATAGTTTACCCGGCATAAGAAGACCTATGAAATCAGTGAATGATCCATTGATGGTGTAAAAGTCATCCGAATCGCCCCAGTCGATCACATAGCCCTTAAAAATATGCTCCATTGCCTCCTTTACAACCGGGTCATCTACCGGATTGGGAAACAGATGTAAAACACCTAACTCTCCGTAACCGGTGTGAAGATCAATATTCAGAACCGTTTCATATTCTTCTGCATATTGTTTAAATACAGGCATTAACATGGCCATCTGAGGTTCAAAGTTGCTTCCGCCGAAGTATAACCCTTCGGGATATTCATATTGACCCTGTAATATCGCCTGACGCAATGACTGCATTGACTTCTCTATCAATCTCTCAATAGCCACCAGCAAAAAAAAGCGGTTTTTCAGGCTACCGGTGCTGACTTTACCCTCGGGATTAAGCATCGAATAGAGTTCGGAATATCCCTGGTTTTCTGTAGAGAATAGTGAAACTTCAGCATCCCAGTTGCGATTCATGTCGACATTATTCTCAGAAACTCTTCTTAAATATTTAAAGCCATAGGGATTTATGGCATGTACAAATAAAATTCCTGTTTCAGGATACCCGCCGTCAGGGAGGGCCTTGTCCATCAGCATGGTCTGCACAGCGCTCCCTGTAATTCCCTCGATACCATGGATCCCGGAGGAGAGTATCAATAATTTTGATTTATCATATTTAGGTGGCAGGTAGCAAAAATCTATAGTCAGGTCATTATCAACTTTACTCTCAACCGATAAGGAAAATATTTCAGCTCCCTCATATTTCTCCTGAATTTCACGTGCATTTGTCCTGAAGGCATCCCGGCACTCCTCGTATGAACCCAGAAAATAGGTAGTTAAGGAAGGATCGGGCTCTGCATCTACATCGCCGGGCGACCAGCTGTTGTAACTGATATATGAGACAGCCAGAATTGTCGAAATTAATATGACAACAATTGAAAACAAAACCTTCAAAAGCTTTTTCATAATGATTTGATTTTAGTTAAAAAACATCTTCACCGAAACCAAAATAGTTTTTCACCATCCCGTAATCGAAACGTACAAATATATACGAATTTAGGACAGATTAACTGTTATATCCCACTGAAATCTACTTCGTTAAACAGAAGGGACGGTATCCTCCAGGCAGAGTCTTCACGAAAATCGTTGCCGGCTTCAGCAAAATTCATCCACAACTCCATCATGTTCCCGGTAATATTCATTTCCGAAACGGGTTGAACGATTACCCCTTTTTCGACGAGAAAACCATCGATACCAAATGAAAAATCGCCGGTTGTACCATTGCTGTTTCCCCCGTTAAAACCTGTCACCAGAATTCCCCTGCCCATCGATGCAACCAACTGCTCCAGGCTTTTGGCCCCGGGGCTCAGAATAAGATTGGAAGTGCTGCCGGTGGTGGGATTCACTCCTAATTTGCGGGCATAATAGGAATCTATGTAATAATTTTTAACCATGCCCTTCTCAAAGACAGGCATTTTCCTGACTGCCAGGCCTTCACCATCGAAAAGACGGGATGCCCTTCCACCTGGAATAAAAGGATCATCTGTAAGGGTCAGCGCATTTGATGCAACCTGCTCGTTGAGTTTATCTATCAGAAACGAGTTTTTCTGCTGAATTGCTGAACCGTTTAAAGCTGCAATCAGCGGACTGAGCATCCGGGCTGCAGCAATGTTTTCAACAATCATGGGCATTCGGGCAGATTCAATTTTTCTTTGTCCGATCTTACTGAGCGCCCGCTTTAGAGCGGTGTGCCCAATGCTGGATGTGGTAAGCTTCTCCAGGAACATGGCATTTTCACCCCATCCTGATGAAGGCCGGGCACCATCCCCCATAACTGACACGCTGGCTCCTAAAGAATAGTAACTATTGGCAGTCTCACCCCGGAAACCATTGCTGGCAGCCATTACCCTTCCCCCCATTCCATCGGCATAACTGGCACTAATCGATATAATCCGTTCATCTTTTCCCAAAATCTCCCTTTCTATCGCATAAGCCAGGTCAATTTTCTTCTGCGGGTCAACATTATGATAATTCTTGTCGAGGGTTTTCAGGTTGGGGCCACCACCTTTATAGCAGAGCTCAGGATCAGGCAAAGTCCTGAATTCATCCTCAGAAAGATAACGGGTAGCAGCTACAGCTTCACTAATGAATCTTTCCAGTCCCGCGTTATTTAATCTGTTGGTTGAGTGTTCCGAAAACCTCCGGTCAACGTATAATCTCACAGAAAGATTTTGCTTTGTGGCCTGCTCCAGTCTGTCAATTTTTTGCTCACGGACTTCAATCCGGTTGGATTCGCTGTCTGAAATAACTGCAGCAGCCTCCTGTGCACCTTGCTTCATTGCAAATTCGATGACCCATCGCACCAGATTATATTTTTCCTGCTTTGTCATAACTGAAAATAATTATTGTTTGATAGGATCGACCAGCGATTACAAATTGGTACCGCCAACGGTCAGTTTTTTCACCAAAACAGTTGGTAAACCGCAGGTAACCGGTACAGATTGTCCATTTTTTCCACATGTCCAGGTACCATTGTCTATAAGATAATCGTTGGCAGCCATGGTAATGTCTGCCAATGCCTGAGGCCCGTTGCCGATTATATTGATATCCTTGATGGGTTGTGTGAGTTTTCCCTTTTCAATCAGATAACCTGTCTTAACAAAGAAAGTGAAATCACCTGCTCCAATCTGTACCTGCCCGTTGGTAAAATTATCCACATATACCCCATAATCCACGGCGGCAATAATCTCGTCCCGTAAATGAGGCCCCGGTTCCATATAAGTGGCGCGCATCCTGGGCAACGGCACATGCCTGAACGACTGCCTGCGGCCATTGCCGGTAGGATCGACATTGTAAAACCTGGAACTGATGCGGTCGTGAAGATAACTGTTCAGCACACCATCCTTTACCAGATAGGTTTTTTGCACTTCATTTCCTTCATCATCGATATTGATGGAACCTCTGTTGTGCTCAAGGGTTCCGTCGTCGATGATGCTGATGAACTTTTCAGACACCTTTTTGCCCATCTTATCACTAAATATCGATGTCCCCTTCCGGTTGAAATCAGCTTCAAAGGTATGTCCAATGGCTTCGTGCAGCAATATTCCCGATCCTCCGGCACCCATGACCACAGGCATCTCGCCTGCTTTGGGCTTTGTGGCATCGAACAGCAGGTTGGTGCGATTAACTGCCTCATGCGCCAGTTCTTCAACTATTTCATCGCTCAGCCATTCAAATCCCTTACGGAAAGAACGTGCAGAACTGGCATTTTCGATCTGTTGCCCACGCTGCATAACTGAATTTACCCTGAAAGAAACCATGGGCCTGTAGTCCCAGGTTAGTGTGCCTTCAGAATTAAAGAAGAGCATCACCCTGGTTTCATCGCTCAATGAAGCATTCACCCTGATCACCTTGCTGTCGAGAGAAAATACCTTTTCGTTCAGTTTCTGAAGAAATGGGATTTTGTCTTTTACAGGTATATCCTCCCATTTATGATTGATGGCGTAAAAATTGGCAGGCAATTTCTGAACCGGTTCAGGCGGGAGGTAACTATTTCCAGAACTGGCAATTCTGGC
>CAYMXK010000028.1:0-4426 GCA_964393915.1 uncultured Prolixibacteraceae bacterium | reverse complement strand
ATTAGTGCGGCTTTAAGCATCGGCTCCTGGGAAACATCCTCAGAATAGGCAAAACCGGTCTGGTCGCCTTTAAGGACTCTAACACCGACTCCAAAGTCGATATTGGAATAGGCACGGTTTACCTTTCCGTCTTCCAATCCAATATTGCCCGACAGGGTATGTTCAAAATAAAGATCAGCGTAATCGCCCCCTTTCGACATCGCTGCAGAAATTATCTTATTCAGCACCTCTGCAGATACCTCAAAATAATCAAGATAAGATTTCATTGTTCCGTATATAAGGTAACAGGAAAAGCTCCGCTCCCGCATGGCATAAGTAAGCCGCCGGCAAAAGCCAGGCTTCCGGTCTTTAAAAAATCCCGTCTTCTTAGCTTCATCTGAATAGCATTAATTATAAAATGAGTAAAAAAATCGAATACCCGTAAAGCAAAACCGGTAAACCTGCCTTATACCATTATATAATAAAGTATCCAACTCTCGGGAAATAAACTGCTACGCTTCGGTCTCCTCTATTAAAATTTTTTCAATGACATCCCCGCCGCGAATGAGGTCAATAACTTCAAGTCCTTCGTAAACCTTGCCAAAACAGGTATGATTGCGGTCGAGATGGGCTGTGTTTCTTCTGCTGTGGCAAATAAAAAACTGTGAACCCCCGGTATTTCTGCCTGCATGTGCCATGGAAAGCACGCCCCTGTCATGGTATTGATTATCTCCGGTAAGTTCACATTTGATCGTATAACCCGGGCCACCGGCCCCTGTACCTTTGGGGCAGCCACCCTGAATCACAAAATCGGGAATCACCCGGTGAAAGGTAAGGCCATCATAAAAACCATCCCGGCTCAATTTTACAAAGTTGGCTACTGTGCCAGGTGCATCCTTTTCGAAAAAGTTAACTTTCATAACTCCTTTGGAGGTGTGAATTTCTGCGTTTAACATGATATAAAAATTTAGTATTTAATTGAGCTGCAAAGGTCGCTTAAAATTACTTAATTGCAAATAATGCAAAGAGGAATGATCCAATTTACCCAAAAGCGACGTCAGGCTTTCTGCTGAACTGTTGTCGGATACGGGCATTTATATTTTTTTCATAAAATGTCATTTTTAAGGATATCCCTCATTTTTTTAATACCTTGAGTCATATTTTCATGCATTTTACATTACACCCTTAAAATACAGCACCCCTGTTTCCAATATCACTTTTTACAGAAACAATCAAAATCCTTTAATTATTTGAGGCAATTTCATATTTTTTATATTATTTTTCGATGTAACTATATTTTTATAGGGTATCAATGTTAATATTATATGAATATTTTACAATTAGTACCATTTTTACATACCCATAGTAATATTTTTTAATTTACATTTGAACCAGAATAAATTTAAAATTAATAATTATGGCAGTATTTAGATTTAAAGCATTAGAGGAAGTATTGAACCGGGAACCTGGTCCGATTGTCCGCGAGGAAGTTTTAACTTCCGATTTTTATGGCTCGTTGGTATTTGACAAGCCAAAAATGAAAAAATACTTATCCCGTGAAGCATACAAAGCGGTTAACGATGCCATTGATTCCGGCACACCTATCGATCGCAAAATGGCTGAACAGGTAGCTCAGGGAATGAAAGCATGGGCACTCGAAAATGGTGCCACTCACTACACCCACTGGTTCCACCCATTAACTGACGGAACAGCCGAGAAGCATGATGCATTTATTGAGCACTCAAGCCTGGGTGGTGTTATCGAGTCGTTCAGGGGCGAGTTACTGGCTCAGCAGGAACCTGATGCCTCATCGTTTCCAAGTGGTGGCATCCGCCAGACCTTCGAGGCGCGAGGTTATACCGCATGGGATCCCTCCTCTCCGGCTTTTATAAGCGAAACCACGCTGACCATACCTACCATATTTATCAGCTATACCGGTGAAGCTCTCGATTACAAAACTCCATTGCTTCGTTCTATCAGGTCTATTGATAATGCTGCCACTGCTGTTGCACAATATTTCGACAAGTCTGTCACCTCAGTACAATCCAATTTAGGTTGGGAACAGGAGTATTTCCTGATCGATGAAGCCCTTTTCATGGCCCGTCCGGACCTTATGCTTACAGGCAGAACACTGATGGGACACTCATCCGCCAAAGACCAGCAGCTCGAAGACCACTACTTCAGCTCGATACCCACCCGCGTAAACCGCTATATGATCGATCTGGAGAATGAGGCTTACAAACTGGGGATACCGGTTAAAACCCGTCACAACGAGGTAGCTCCCAACCAGTTTGAAGTTGCCCCCATTTTCGAGGAGATGAACCTGGCGAATGACCACAACCAGCTGATCATGGACCTTATGCATAAAGTCGCGCGCCGTCACAAGTTCAGGGTTCTGTTCCATGAAAAACCATTCTCCGGCGTTAACGGATCAGGCAAACACAACAACTGGTCATTGTCAACAAACACTGGGGTAAACCTCTATTCACCCGGTAAAAACCCAAAAGGCAACCTGCAGTTCCTCACCTTTGTGATCAATACACTGAAAGCTGTTCACGACAGCCAGGATCTTTTGCGCGCCAGTATCCTGAATGCAGCCAACGTGCATCGCCTGGGTGCCAACGAAGCCCCGCCTTCCATAATTTCGGTTTTCCTTGGAACAGAAGTATCCCGCATGCTCGACCTTATGGAAAATGCAGTTACCGACCGCAAAATGACCCCGGACGAAAAAACTGCCCTGAAACTCAACATCGGACGTATTCCGGAAATTATTCTGGATACCACCGACCGCAACCGCACTTCCCCCTTCGCATTCACCGGTAACCGTTTCGAATACCGTGCGGTGGGTTCATCTGCCAACTGTGCATCGGCGCTCATCGTGCTGAACAGCGTTGTGGCCAACCAGCTTAGAAACTTCAAATCGGAAGTTGACAGTCTGGTTGAGGAAGGAATCAAGAAAGATGAAGCGATGTTCCAGGTCCTGAAAAGACTGATCATCGAAACAAAACCCATCAGATTTAATGGCAACGGCTACAGCGAAGAGTGGGTAATTGAAGCAGCGAGCCGGGGATTAACCAACATCAAAAATGTTCCCGAAGCTCTCTCAGCATACATGCGTCCCGAAAATATCAAAATGTTTGAAACCCTTGATGTTTTTGACAAAAAAGAGTTGCATGGCCGGGTTGAAGTTGAATACGAAAAATTCATTAAAAAGATCCAGATCGAATCACGTGTTCTTGGTGACCTTGCCATTAACCATATTGTCCCGGTTGCAGTGCAGTACCAAACCAGGCTCCTTGAAAATGTCCGCTACATGAAAGAGATATTCTCCAACAGTGAATTTGAGGAGATGGCCGCAGGAAGAATAAGCCTCATCAAGGAAATTGGCGCTCACATTTCAAACATAAAAACCAAAGTTTATGACATGGTCGAAGCGCGAAAAGTAGCCAACGTAATTGAAGACGCAGTCGAAAAAGCTATTGCCTATGACGAAGAGGTATTCCCATGCCTTGCTGATATCCGTTACCATATCGACAAACTTGAATTGGTGGTGGACAATGAACTATGGCCCTTGCCCAAATATCGCGAATTGCTTTTTGTAAGATAGATATCTAAGATGTAGTTAGTTTTGAAAGTTAGTTAGTACATGAAGTGGAGGGTTCCGGATCAGAAACCCTTCACTTTTTTTTTGTGCTGATAATATCCCGGACTGATCAACGTTTATACTTTTTAAAATCAGGAAATAAAATATACTTTTACTTCCCGAATTTCAAGGAAATATGAGATTATTCAACTGGATTACTATAATACTGGTTTTCATAACTTTAGCATCTTGTTCCACTTCAAGGCTCGGACAGGGAGCCTTGTCATCAAAGGAAATCGGCGAATATTATAAAGCCATTGAAAAGTTCAGAAAAGCCAACCGAAAGGAAAAGGACAGGGACAAGCGCATGGAATATACCTATGCCATCGCTGAATGCTACCGGCATATCGGACAATACGAAATGGCAGCTTTATACTACCGCAATACGATCCTTCGCAGTCACCCTGACCCCAAGGCTCCATTGTGGTATGCAGAAATGCTGAGGGCTTCACAGAAATATGAAGAAGCCCTTGAAAACTACAGACTTTATCTCGAAGATACTCCGGGAGACCAGATGGCGCTGAACGGCATTGAATCCATTAGATTAACACAGCTCTGGACAGCCATCCCCACCAAACATGTCATCAACCAGGTGAAAGAACTCAATTCCCGGGAAAGCGATTACAGCCCGGTATTTGTGGGCGGCCGCGACAATGAAATTATATTTACGACCACAAGAAAGGCCGCAACCGGCAAGCGGCGCAGCATGATTACAGGACAAACTTATGCCGACCTGTTCAGGTCACAATTCAATGTGCAGCGCCAAAAATGGGGCGAACCACAACCTATTGACCAGAATTTCAT
>CAYMXK010000027.1:0-21828 GCA_964393915.1 uncultured Prolixibacteraceae bacterium | reverse complement strand
ATTCTTATACCAACCCGCACAACATGCGCGACCACCCGATGGTCCTGGGAACCCTGGGCATGTTGCCGCTATGGGAGAAAGTAGATGTAGAAATTATGCGCAATACCCTGAGACTGGTGATGGAACAATGGAACTGGCCGCACACCTGGGGTTGGGATTATCCCATGGTTGCCATGTGTGCCACCCGGCTCCATGAACCTGAAATTGCCCTTGAAGCGCTTCTGAAAGATGTGCAGAAAAACACATATCTGGTTAACGGGCACAACTACCAGGATGCCAGGCTGCGGATTTACCTTCCCGGAAATGGGGGTTTGCTTAAGGCCGTTGCCTTGATGTGTGCCGGATGGGAGGGTTGCGAGGTGAATAATCCCGGATTCCCCGACGATGGCAAATGGAATGTGAAATGGGAAAACCTGAATCCTGATTTCTAGATACGATAAATCAGTCCGGATTTCCTACTTTTGCAGTATTCTAATAGTCTGTTAAATGTCTGATTTCGATACAATATTTCGTAAATACTATCAGCAATTATTTCATTATGCAATGAAATTTATTGATAGTGAAGACGATGCACATAATATTGTTCAGGATATTTTTACAGCAGTATTTGAGAAACGGATTTTCGGGCAGCCTGAAAGTTATCTGAAACCCTATTTATTTAACGCAATCAGAAATAATTGCATCAACCATCTGAAACACAAAAAAGTTGTGAACCGCCATATTAACAGAGCCGCCCGCGAAATAGCGGAAATGGAACTGAAATACTATGAAACATCCGAAAAATCGTTGATTGAAAAGGAAACCTACCAGAATATACATGCTGCTATTGATGAACTCTCCGATGAACAGCGTGAAGTTATTCTTCTCAGCCGCTTCGAGGGATTGAAGAATAAGGAAATTGCCGAAAAACTCAATGTGCCTATAAGAACTGTTGAGACAAGGATATTTCGGGCGCTTGCTGCCTTAAGAAAAAAACTCACTACCCAAACCTTTTTTGTTTTACTTCACAGCTGGTTTGGTTTCAATATTTCTCCCGAATCAAAATAGATACACACATTGTTTCCATAAAGCCAAATTTTCTTGCTTTGGCGAGAGAAATGTGTAAATCTCTTCAAAATTGCTGACGTAGTTTTTAAGCTTTGGTTGTATTGGTATTATAAGAGCAAAACAAGTAATAGTAAAGAATGAACATAGATAATCATTTCGAAAACCTGATTGCCCGTTATCTCAACGGTGATTGCTCCGGGCAGGAAGTAGAAGAGTTATATAGCTGGATAAATCAGCTCGAAGAAAACAAAGAAATTTTCAACCAAATTAAAGATACCTGGGATTCGGTTCCACGTATAGATTTTTCGATCGATAAACAATTAGCTCAATTTTATAAAAATCAATCAGAGAGAAAGAAGGTATTCAGACTTTCTTACTGGAAACAGGCGGTGGCAGCAGCGGCGGTGCTTGCCATCGGCCTGTTGTCTGGTATCTTATTTATGCACAACAACCCAAAGATTGACGATCATGAGGTTGTTTTCAACGTGCCATTCGGATCAAAATCTTCGGTAACCCTTGCCGACGGATCGACAATTATTTTGAATTCGGGAAGCACCATTTCCTATAAAGAAGGAAATCAGAAAAATGGCCGGAACGTTCACCTCTCAGGTGAGGCATTCTTTGATGTTGAACCCGATAAAAAAAGTCCGTTTTTGGTATTTACCGAAGATTTTACCATTGAGGTTACCGGCACATCTTTCAATGTTTGTGCTTATTCGGATAATCCATTCAGCAGTGCCACGCTTGCCGAAGGAAGCGTAAGCCTTACTTTTAACCGGTCTGGGCAAAGTCTTAACCTAAAGCCAGGTGAAAGGATGCGTTATGACCGGGAATCCAACCGTTATTCATTACTTGCTGTGGATGTGGAACCTGAAGTTGCCTGGAAAGATGATGATTTTATATTCCGCAATATGGCTTTCCCCGAGTTGTCGAGGCGTCTTGAAAGATGGTATGATGTAAAACTGTCTTTTGAAGCGCCCGAATTAAAGGAATTTACCTACTCCGGAAGATTTAAAAATCAGGAAACCATCTGGCAGGTACTCGATGCATTGAAATTGACTACCCCGCTCGATTATAAAAGGGTTTCCGACAGGGAGTTCGAAATACTATATAAACCGGCAATAAGATAGGAATAGTGCTTTACACTGGCATTCAAGCCTGCCTTATATGGCCAATACGTTCTTTTACTGATGGTTTTTATTGATCCATGTATTAAATAAAACGAAGGCGGAGGTCCACTACTACCATCCGCCTTCTCAAGTAATAATTAATTTAATAATTATCAAATCATTGCAAAACTATGAAAAAAAAATGGATTCATGGGGAGTGTCACCATGTGGTTGACATTTCAAAAATTCTAAAGATTATGAAACTGACATGGCTTTTGTTATTTGCTGCCCTGATGCAGGTATCCGGTGCTAATTATGCCCAGACAACCAAAGTTAATCTGGCAGGCAAAAACCTCACTTTAGAGGAAGTATTTGAAAAGATTGAGGCTCAATCGGAGTTCTCCATCTTTTACAACCTGCAGCAGGTTGATTTATCGAAACGGATTGATGCCAGCTTCGAAGGAGAGTTGGTAGATAAGGTTCTGGCTTCGGTACTCGAAGGTACTGATCTGACCTATTCTGTCAATAACCGCCTTATTGTTGTGCACAAGAAAGATATTGAAACAGGATTATCTTCTTCGGCGCAGCAGGGTGCTATTGGCGGAAAGGTAACCGACCGAAACGGAATTGGTTTGCCTGGCGTAACGGTTGTCATTAAAGGAACAGCCTCAGGAACTGTTACCGACATGGATGGGAATTTTTCTGTGCCAAATGTTCCGGAGACTGGCAGACTTATCTTCTCGTTTATTGGAATGAAAACTCAGGAAATCCCCGTTGCCGGAAAAACTGCTATCAATGTAACCATGGAGGAGGCCATTTTTGGGGTCGATGAGGTAGTGGTTACCGCACTTGGTATCAGACGCGAAGAAAAAGCCTTAGGATATTCCGTTCAGCAAGTTTCTGGTGATGTATTAACTACAGTAAAAGGTATTGATGTAGGAACCTCACTGACCGGGAAAGTTGCCGGTTTACTGGTTCGTAACAGTACTGAGTTTGCAGATGCACCTTCCATTCAACTCCGTGGCGAAAATCCTTTGATAGTAATTGATGGAGTACCTTATGGCAACATGAGTTTACGTGATATCCCATCTGACGATATTGAAAGTATCAGCGTACTGAAGGGAGCAACTGCATCGGCACTTTACGGATATAGGGGTGGAAGCGGCGCCATAATGGTAAGCACTCGCCGGGGTAGTTCCAGCAAAGGCTTATCGGTTTCAGTTAACAGCAGTAATATGCTGACCGCCGGATACCTCGCTATACCTGAACTTCAATCGACATACGGGCGTGTGGTCAATACAGCTACCAATACCTACGTACGTTCAGGCGATGGATCGTGGGGCGTACCTATGGAAGGTCAGGAAATTATTCAGTGGGATCCCATTTCGAAAACCATGAGGGCTATGCCTTATTTGCCCATCGGGAAAGACAACTTTAATAATTTTCTTGAGCAAGGCTATATTCTCAACAACAACGTGAATATTGTGCAGCAGGGAGAAAACGGAAGCTTCCGTACATCGGCAACATGGGTTACAAACAAGGGTCAATATCCAAATTCACAGTTCGATAAAATCACATACAGTGTGGGTGGAGATATTAAATTTGATAAGTTCACCCTTTCGTCGAGCATGTCTTACAACAAACACATGACACCTAACAAGGGTTTTAGTGGCTATACCGGATACGATCCGATGTACAGTATGCTTATCTGGTCGGCACCCGATTGGGATATTCTCCAATATAAAGACTACTGGCTTGTTCCCAACGAGGTTCAGAATAACAGCTATTCAGCAGGAAATAACAACCCCTATTTCGACAGATATGAAAGAACCCATGCTGTTGACAGGGATATATTCAGCGGAACTCTTGCATTGAACTATGATTTTACATCCTGGTTAAAAGGTACTTTCCGAACAGGATATGATACCTACAGCGACCGTCAGGAGATTAAGGTTTCCAAAGGTTCATTCCAGGGTGCCGGTAGTGCCCGGGTATTGAGTGGCGGAACCGAAGTATGGGGCGAATCGCAGAAAGGATCCTATAACTTAGGTATTGGCCGTGGTTATAGTACAAACAACGACCTTATTGTATCGGCCGAACAGAGTTTCGGAGACTTTGCCATTGATGGGTTTGTCGGTGGATCTTTATATTATAATCAGGACGAAGGTATTGAAACCAGAACAAGAGGTGGTATTTCCATTCCTGCTTTCTACTCTCTGAAAGCTTCAGTTGACCCCGTGTTGGTTGGTTCAGTTGTTTACCGTCGCCAGGTTAACAGCGTCTATGGGCGTTTAGGGATGTCCTGGAAGAATCTGCTATTTGTTGAAGGAACGCTTCGTAACGACTGGGTATCTACATTGCCTGAATCAACCCGCTCTTATGCTTATCCTTCTGTTTCCGGAAGTTTACTCGTTTCCGAATTATTGCCTGAAATGGATTGGCTCTCTTTATGGAAACTTCGTGGATCATGGGTTACAGTGAAGGTTCCTGCAGGAATTTACCAGATCAATTCGGTATATTCTATTGCCAATAACGCATGGGGAACCCTCAGCGCTGCATCGTATCCGACTGTAATCAGGGGTACCGATGTGCGTCCCGAATCATCCACTACTTTCGAAATCGGATCGGCAATAAATCTGTATAAAAACAGGGCATCACTCGATATTTCCTATTACAGCAAGCGGATGTTCGACTTCCTGAGATCAACCGGAATTAGCCCGGCATCGGGATATTCATCAAACTTTATCAATATCGACGAAGAAATTACCAGGCGTGGAGTCGAAATTTCGGCCATGGTAACTCCTGTAAGAACCAATGATTTTCGTTGGGATGTAGAGTTTAACTGGTCAAAATATGCCAGATATTATACGCAGCTCGATTCACTTTATTCGGCCGACAGGCCCTGGGTTAAAGTGGGCGAGAGAGCCGATGCTTATGTTCTGCGCGACTATTTGAGAAATCCTGATGGAAATGCTATTCACAATAATGGACTGCCCCTTTATGCAGCTTATGACTCGCGATATGGATTTTCCGATCCCGATTGGATATGGGGTGCAAGTACACAGTTGAAATATAAAAATCTTGCTTTTAACTTCTCTATTGATGGACGGGTTGGAGGTTTGGCTCAGACTACAACCGAAATGTATATGTGGCGTTCTGGCTCACATCCCAACTCAGTGGTACCTGAAAGATATCTCGATGCTAAAACACCCGGAAGCAGAAATTATATCGGGGAGGGTGTAAAAGTTGTTTCAGGAACTGTAACCTACGACACCTACGGAAACATTACCAACGACACAAGGGTATTTGCCCCAAACGATGTGGCGGTTACTTATAAAAGTTACACCGAAGCCATGCACAAAGGAACTGCCTGGGGCGGCGCCGCATCTCCAGTTGATGTATATAGCACTACATTCCTGAAAATCAGAGAAATGTCATTGACCTATTTTGTACCAAAAAATATTTCGTCTAAGATTGGAGCAAGAGATATTTCGGTTTCTGCGGTTGGGCAAAATGTGTTGTTGTGGGCCAAAGAGTTTAAGTATTCCGATCCCGATGGTGGTTCTGAAAACTTTGCCGACCCTTCGCAAAGGTATCTTGGCCTTAACCTGAAACTTGGTTTCTGATCGACTGTTAACTTAAGTAGTTAATTTGAGAATTTTAAATATGATATTGTAAAAAATCAATTCAAATACGATATGAAACGAATAAATAAAATATTAGTAACAGGATTACTCATTGTTCTGACTGTATTTAGCGGTTGCGACAAGTTCGAGGACATCAACACCAACCCCGATACCATAACAAAGTCAAGCGCATCGATGCTTGCCACCAATGTTATTCTTCGCAACATCAAGTTCAATGGTCGCGATGCCCATGCTTATCTGCAGCCCAATGCCCTGTCGAAATATCTGGGTTATGCCAATCAGAGCCAGATGGATGCTCAGTACAATAAAATCACCAACAGCAGTTTTGGCGATATGACCATACTTCCCAACATCGATAGAATGGTTGAATATGCCGCCGGAGGTGTGATGGAAGATTCCTACAAAGGACTTGCAAAATTTATGCGGGCCTGGATGTTTTACCAGGTAACCATGCAGATGGGCGATATACCTTACAGTGAAACCAATCAGGGGCAAGAAGGGTTTTATCGTCCGAAGTTTGATACCCAGGAGCAGGTATTTATTGGCATCCTGGAGGAACTTAAGGAAGCCGACCAATTGTTTGCTAGTGGGGTAACTTTTGCCGGTGACCCGACTCCTTTCAATGGAGATCCGGTGAAATGGAGAAAAGCCAATAATGCATTTGCTTTGAAAGTTTTGATGAGCCTGAGTAAAAAAGAGAGTGTGGCTTCACTGAATGTTAAGCAACGTTTTGCAGATATAGTAGCTGCCGGTAATCTGATGGATGCTTCAACTCCTTTTCTGGGACTGAATTATTCATCAACAAACATTCATCCTATGTCAGGAACCAACGATTTGTTTACCAGCCGCACGGTAATCAGCTCGCTGGTGATTGACAATCTGAAAAACCTTAACGACAGACGCTTGTATTATTTTGCCGATCCTGCCGGTGCAAAATTGCTTGCGGGAGTAGCAGAATCCGACCCGGAAGCTTATGTCGGGGTTGATGTATCGATCGCTTATGATCAAATGAACGTGGGCCATAGCGCCAATCAATATTCGCTCATTAATTCGCGCTACCTGAAAGAAAGCGCCAGTGAACCCCGTTTGATGCTTACTTATGCCGAGCAGCAGTTAATACTTGCCGAAGCCCGGATCAGGGGATGGATTTCCACTGGAAATGCAAAAGATTATTACGAATCGGGAGTGAAGTCGGCATTGGCAATTATTGGGGCTACAAAAGCCAGCTATGCACATGGAAAGCCTATCGACCAGGCCTACATTAACGGATATTTTACCGGCGAAGCTGCATTTAAGGCAACTGCCGACGACCAGCTCAAACAAATCTGGATGCAGCGGTATATCCTCAATTTTATGCAGGATGCCACCAGCAGTTATTTTGAGTACCGCCGCACGGGTTATCCCGAATTCCCCATTAACCCGAATACCAATCTGAACGAAAACAACAAAAATGGTATTCCTATGCGTTGGCTTTATCCGACATCGGAAACCAACTTTAACCGCGATAACCTTATTGAGGCATTAAATCGTCAGTATGAGGGATACGACGAGGTAAATAAACTCATGTGGGTTTTAAAGTGATTTTTTGATTAATTTGCTACCAACCGTCCTTTAGGTGCTTTCGCATAGCTACTCTAAAGTACGGTTGGTGTTTTTTTAACCATTTTAAAATTCCGACAATGAGAATTAAAAATATTATCCTGCTTTCCCTGTTTTGGATTGCCTTCCTCACTGCAGTCGCACAAAGGCAAAATATAAACGTACAGGGCGCTGTTGTAAACAATGGGAAAGGAGTAGCCGGAGTTGCGGTAACCGATGGGGTTTCGGTAGTGAAAACCGATGCAAAAGGGGAGTATATTTTAGCAACCGGCTCCGATCGTGATATCATTTATTATACCCTTCCGTCGGGATTTGAATCACCTGTGGTTGATGGTGTGCCGGTTTTCTACAAGGCGATTGATAAGAGTAATCCCAAGCAGAAAATCAATTTCGAAATCACAAAATCGGAGATGCCGCAAAATGCCCATGCTTTTATAGCCTGTGCCGATCCTCAGGTTTTGGATTTTGAAGATTTTGAAAAACTTAAACTTGTAGTTGCCGATATGAAGGAAACGGCTGACAGGTTAAAAACGGAAACTCCGGTTCATGCTATCAGTCTTGGCGATTTGGTTTTCGACAGGTTGAAAATTTTCGAGCATGTTCACGCTGCAGCCAGCGGGGCGTGGTGGCAGGGAGAAATCTCAACCGATGGCAGCCCAAAAGGTTATACGGTATATAAAGTTGACGGAGATGAACTTTCCTGGTACTTCAAAGGCGTGGGTTTAACCGAAGATAAACAGTTTAAATTGTACCCTGCTGGCTCCGATGAGCTATACCCCGATTGCATTATTGCCAATGTGTATAATTATGATCCCGAATGGCAGGTAAACTGGTACGAAAATCGCGTTTTGATGGGCGAAATGCAGCAATATTGGGGAAAAGATCCGCTTGCTGCCGAAATGTATCAGCCGGGAAAAAACAAGCGACACTCATGGCTCAGTTCCAGCCAAACCAATCACCTTTTCAGAGCTTCGGTAAAGGACCCAAATGCGCAGATTTCTGTAGTTGTTAATAACAGGTTCGGAAATGAGTATAAGGAGATCCTGGCCCCGGTCGCACAAAAGAATAACAATGAAGGCTGGAAACTGATTTGGAGCGACGAATTCAGTATAAGTGGGTTACCCGATTCAACCAAATGGAATTACGATACCCGCGGGAATGAATATGGATGGGGAAACAACGAACTACAATGGTACACAGTAGCCAATCCTGAAAATGCCTGGATCAGCAACGGAATCCTCAAAATTACTGCCCGCCATGAACCTACGCATGGCAAAGAGTATAGTTCGGCCAGGTTGACCACTAAAAACAAGGGCGACTGGAAATATGGAAAGTTTGAAATACGGGCAAAAATGCCCGCCGGACGGGGCACCTGGCCTGCCATCTGGATGTTGCCTACTGTGAATAATTATGGCGGATGGCCCCACAGTGGCGAAATTGATATCATGGAGCATGTGGGTTACGACCCCGACACAGTTCATTCTACTGTACATACTACCAAATTCAACCACATGATCGGCACCCAGGTTGGAAAGCCAATCTTTGTAAAAACTGCCACTACCGAATTTCATGTTTATACCACCGAATGGGATGAAGATGAAATCCGTAGCTATGTCGATGGTCAGCTCTATTTTATCTTCAAAAACGATGGCACAGGCCACGAGGCATGGCCCTTTGACCAGCCTTTCCACCTGATCCTGAACCTTGCCATCGGAGGCGGATGGGGCGGAAAAAAGGGAATTGACGACACTCTCTTCCCGCACGTTTTTGAAATTGACTATGTAAGGGTATATCAGCCAGTTGATCAATAATCTCTGCTGCTGGAAATGTATCGGGCAGTAAAGGATGCCCGCTGAATTAAATCACACTTCTGAGATCAAAAAACGGTCAAATAGTGATTCTCCTGATGGATTTTTCGCCTTATACTCATTCAACCATTATTGCAACAGAATAAACTATAAAATACTTTTCAGTTTAGCAATGTGCTCGGGTGTGGTGCCGCAACATCCACCGATGATATTGGCACCGGCTGCTATCAGTGCACCAAGATGGCCCGCCATCTCCTCCGGGGATTCCGGAAAAAACGTATCTCCATCCCTGTAAACCGGCATACCGGCATTGGCATGCACAAGCACAGGTATATCGCTGTTTACGGCCCTGATTTCCCGCACTATCGAGACCATTCCTTCAATTCCGTTTCCGCAGTTGGCGCCAATCACCGAGGCACCGGCATCCATGAGTGGCTGAACCATTTCTGCCGGTGAAATACCCATCATACTCCTGTAGTCACCGGTTACAAGCTTGTCGAAGGTCATGGTGCAAAAAACCGGAATGGCCGTATTCTCCCGGGCTGCCCTCACGGCAAGTACAGCTTCTTCCAGGTCGGTCATGGTCTCCACCACAATGGCATCGGCACCACCCTCTTCCAGCGCCACCGACTGCTCCCTGAAGGCTTCATACAACTCTTCGGGCGTAACCTCATCCAGCATCAGCAATTTTCCTGTCGGGCCAACCGATCCCAGCACCCACTTATCAGGACCGGCAGCCTCGCGGCTTATGGCAGCGGCCTCTCTGTTCAGCTCAGATACCCGCTCACCCAGGCCATATTTCTCCAGTTTGAAACGGCTGCCTCCAAAACTGTTGGTTTCGATCATGTCAGCTCCTGCACCTATGTAACTCAGGGCTATATCGAGTACATCGCTTCTGTGGGTTATGTTCCACAATTCCGGACATTCACCCGGCTGCAAACCCTTCTTCTGCAGAAAAGTCCCCCAGGCACCATCTGAAATCAAAACCCGGCCACCGCCAATACCTGAAACTATATCATATTTCATGATCAACCTGATTTTTATATTATTCCTGCTATTAATATGGGCTAAGCGGAACCAATAAACAAAGAATTACAACTCCTTCACCCACTCTTTCACCACTTCCGCCGAAGGATCTTCTCCTTCTGACTTCAACCGGTATTGCACCGTAACTACTGCCGGACTGCGCGTTATGCCAAACGCAGCCAGCTGATTGGGATCGGTCACCACATTCACTGATATGTCCTTGCCCAGTTCAGTAATTGCCCGCTGCAACTTTTCCAGCATCGGTTTACACTTAGCGGCAGAATCACCCAGCACCAGAATTTCACTTCGCTTCGACTTGATCTTAAGTTTCAGTTTCTCATTGACTCGCTGCTGGATGGCCTGGATCAGCACATTCTGGGGAGGTATTTTCGAGACAAACGCAATTTTACCATCAATGCATATGGTAGGTATGTTCTTTACCATTAGCGAAGACATGAAGGTAACCGCTTCCATGCGCTTGATAGCGTGTTCCCGCCATTCCACAACACCCTCAAAATGAGGAGTGACGCGCCTTACTGCCTCCACCATGTACTGGCAGGGGGCGCACGATTCAGAATCGAGGGTAATCACATCCACCACCACTTTGTCGGCCTGCCCGTAATCGTTCATATTGAGGATGTCGAGCCTCTCCGGAGTGGTCTCAATGGCGCGGACCACCTGCTGCATATAGGGATCGTGCACCAGCCGGGCAACTGCTACCAGGTTGGCAGGAGGCGTGTCCATGGGAATATCGCATCCCGGTGCAAGTATAAACCCCTTGTCGCCTCCCTGATCAAGGCAGGTAAGGGCTTCATGGCGCGCATCATCCTCGCTGCCCATCAGCAGGACAACCGTAAGGCGCATATTTCCGCCAAAACTGATCCCCTCGCGTAAAGCAATCTCCTTCACATAATCGAGCGGAATATTCTCATCGATCGAAATATTATCGGGACGGCACTGGCACATCACTTCAATATTTTGCTGTGCATGACCACACACAAAAAATGAACTCAGCTTCTCCTTGCTGCGGATAAAACTAAAAATCTGAGACACATAAGGACTAACGAACTGCTGAAATGTATCTGAATCAATCTGGCTGGTCATGGGATCGACTACAGCAACGACATCACATCCTGCATCCATCAGATAATCAGCCATTTTTATACCAACCTGGGTACAAAATTCCATAATTTCGGCCACTTCTGCGGGGTCTTCATACAGCTTGAGGAAGATGTCGGTTCCCAGCAAGTGCAAAGCAAGGGTAAATGGACCGGTAATTAACCCGTAAAGGGCAATATCGGGGTATTTTTCGCGCAATATCCGGGTTGTATCCAAAACAAGCGGAATCCGGCCGTCGGAGGGTTCCGGGAGCTTCAGTGAGGACAAACTCACCCCTTCTGCCAAAGGATGGGATACCACTGCAGGAGGAGAGAACTCAGCCCAGCGCAGCTGGCAACCCAGAATTTCGGCTTCAAGCTGAAGATCGAAAATAACGGGAACCCCATCGGGCTGGTACATTTCAACTGCCTTGCTGATACCTTCAACCATTAATTCTGAAGAATGCAGGTAAGCTGTTGCGTCGGTACCTGCCAGATGAGCGCCGTGCACACCTACAAAAGGCACCCATGGGGCGCGGCTGATTTGTTTCAGGGCCATTGCGGCCCTGATCAGTTCAAGTCCTTTCATTTGCTTTTATTGTATGGGTAGAGGCTTACACCTGAGTATTCAAATATTCAACAAGTCCCTGTGGATCACGCGAATAGGCATCTGCCCCGATCCTGTTGCAGAAATCCTGAGTGACCGGTGCGCCGCCAATGGCTACTTTTGCCTCCGGAACAGCCTCTTTTATGGCTTTGGTGATCCGCTCCATGCTGGTCATGGTGGTGGTAAGCAATGCAGACAAACCTACAAAAGCACTGGGGTTCTCCAGAAGAGCAGAAACAAACTTCTCAGCCTTAACATCCACACCAAGGTCAACTACTTTCCAGCCATTGCCTTCCACCATCATCGAAACCAGATTTTTCCCGATATCATGAAGGTCACCTTCCACTGTTCCAATAATAAATGTACCTTTCTGCTTTGCGGCACCAGACAGGAAAAACGGCCTGAGGTGGACCATGGCTGTGTTCATTGCCTTTGCCGACATCAACACCTGAGGTACAAAAACCTTGTTCTCCCTGAATTTGATGCCTACCCTTTCCATTCCTGGCATAAGGCCTTCGGTTAATATGCGCTGAGGATCCGTTCCATCCTCAACCAGTTGCCGGGCAATTTCATCCGCACCATCCTCCCCCTTCATCTGTGGAGGGAATGGTGCCGCTTTATTGATCTTTCCAAACTCGATACAATTCGATAATTTTTGAAGTAATTCGCTCATGATTTTGGCTTTTTTGGTTGTCAGCAAATGTATTGGAACTAAATCAGGTAAAAAATAGTATTTTATTTGAAAAAGATGGATAATATTACTTTTTTTAATGATTATTTAAAAAAATTGACAGGTAATGATAAATAAGATCAGATATTACCGCATGCCCGGGCCGTTGGTAATTGAACAGCAACAAAACCAAATTACAGCCGCTCTTTATCTTATTGAAGCAGGGGAAATGGTTCTGCCATCTGGCCTGCGATGGAAACCAGAAGAGGTTTATAGCTACTATTTTCTCGTTTATTGCACAAAAGGAGAAGGTTTTATTTCCATATCAGGAGAGAAGGTAAATTTTTCACAGGGGCACTACACCATCATCCCGCCGGGAGAAAAACTCATACTGAATTCTGCCCGGTCAGGAGATTTGCATTTATTGACTGCTGGATTTCTGGGTGACCAGGCGGACCGGCTGAGCGAAAATTTTGGCGTAGTACGCAAGGTTGTCCCATCCGTTAACAATCTGGTGGCAAACCGGTCAATGCTCTTCAATGAACTTTTTAACAACCTGTCGCGTGGTTTTCATAACGAGAACCTCGAATACATTCACTTTTGTCTGGGTCATTTGCTCGCAACCTTTATCTATGCAAACAAAAGTGACCAATTGGAGGAAACCAACATTCAGCTGATGGTGAAGCGGGTATCTGAGTACCTTGACCAGAACCTTCATAAAAAAATAACCCTGTCGCAACTGGCAAAGGTGGCAGGCTTCTCCCCCACCTATTTCTCCACACTTTTCAGCAAATCAACAGGTTATGCCCCGCTCAGCTACTTTTCCCATTTGAAGGTGCTTAAGGCATGTGAATTCCTGGACTATACATCCGCCAAAATTAAAGATATCAGTTTATGGCTCGGCTATTCAGACCCTTACTACTTTACACGCGATTTTAAAAATAAAATGGGATTATCTCCCAGAAACTACAGGAAGAGGATTTCGCCAAAGAGACCTGAGAATGCAGATAGAAAATAAGCCAGATAAGATTGCGGAAGGCATTACCAGGTTTTGCAAAAGAACCAATTTTGCACACCCGCCAGATAATGATAATCTGTTGAAAACTTATGAGACTTTTGCATAAAATTTTCCGAAAGAGTTTTGTATTTTTGACAAAATTATTCAAATTATAATTGTACAAAACCCGATTGAGTAAAAACCGGAATATGCACAGCTTAGGCGAAACGATAAGAAAACTTCGGAAAGAAAAGGAATTGCCCCTGCGGACAGTGGCGGCATTCCTTGATATTGACCAGGCAATTTTAAGCAAAATTGAAAGAGGACTGCGCAATGCAAATCGTGAACAGGTGGTAAAACTTGCCGGGTTTTTTAAGGTGAGTGAAAACGACTTGCTTGTTTCCTGGCTGTCTGACAAGTTGGTGTATGAGGTAGCTGACGAAGATATGGCATTGAAAGCCTTGCAGGTAGCGGAAGAAAAAGTAAAATATCATAAAAATAAATAGGAAGAAATGGTTTTAAGAAAAGCAACAGAGGAATAACCTAAAATCAAAAACAAACAGCGTTTGGTTTTGCCCCTGCAAAATCTGAAAAAATTGACAGAAACGCTCTTCAGGAATGGTTTGAATTTGAAATACATTCAATGGTTTTAGACCTTGAGGAATCCGATATAACAAAAGAATGAAAAAAGAACAAATACAAGCACTCTTTCAGCAGTTTGAAAGCATCTGCTTAGTCTACGATGGCATCGAGTGTTGGAGTGCCCGGGAGTTGCAAAAACTTTTGGGCTACAGCAAATGGGAAAACTTTGAAAAAGTAGTTGACAAAGCTAAAGAAGCCTGTAAAAATGCAGGGGAAGAAGTAGCTGATCATTTTCCTGACGTCAGGAAAACGATACCTATGCCCAAAGGAGCAGAAAAGGAAATCAACGATATTCTTTTAACCCGATATGCATGCTACCTGATAGGTCAAAATGGCGATAGCCGTAAAGTAGAAATTTCTTTTGCTCAAAATTACTTTGCAGTTCAAACACGAAGAGCAGAGCTAGTTGAAAAACGATTACTAGAATACGAAAGAGTTAAAGCGCGAGAAAAACTTACCCATACGGAAAAACAACTTTCGGGGATTTTGTATGAACGTGGCGTTGATGGACAAGGGTTTGCTATTATTCGTTCAAAAGGAGACCAGGCATTATTCAGACTTTCAACCATCCAGCTAAAAAAGAAAATGGGTGTGCCCGATAGTCGCCCCGTGGCAGATTTTTTGCCTACAATAAGCATTAAGGCAAAAGATCTTGCAGCAGAAATGACGGGCTTGAACGTGCAGGCAAAAAACCTGAAAGGGCAAGGTAAAATTGAAAAAGAACATATAGACAATAATCTTGCAGTAAGGGAAATGCTTACAAAAAGAGGAATTGTGCCTGAAAATTTACCGCCGGCAGAAGATGTGAAGAAATTAGAGAGAAAACTCAGCGCAGATGAGCGAAAATAGTATCTGATGCCAAAAAGAAAAAGAGAATATGAGACTAAAGCACTTTCAGGAAAAGGCTTTAAAGGAACTCAAAGACTATTTGAGTGCTTTGCCTGATGCTAAACAAGAGCAAACAAACAGGATTGAATAATTTTTACCACTTGACGATCAGATCTGACCATTAACAAACAAAACTATTATAAAGATGAAAGCATTGGTGCTAAATGCATACAACGAATTTTCCTATACAGACATGCCCGACCCGGTGCTGTCCCCAGGAGAGGTTTTGGTGCAGGTCAAAGCCTGCGGTATCTGCGGCTCGGATGTCCACGGAATGGATGGCAGCACCGGACGCCGGATTCCACCTTTAATTATGGGACATGAGGCATCCGGGGTGATCGTAGCTGTAGGCAGCGGGGTTACTGGTTGGAATACCGGCGACAGGGTAACCTTCGACTCGACGGTTTATCCGCTCAACGACTGGTTTACCCTGCAAGGCCGCTACAACCTCAGCGATAACCGCGAAGTACTGGGTGTTTCGCCGGGCACCTACCGCAGGCACGGGGCCTTCGCCGAATATGTGGCAATTCCCCAGCACATTTTATACAGGTTACCTGATGATGTCAGTTTTGAACAGGCAGCCATGGTGGAGCCTGTGGCAGTGGCCCTGCATGCCCTCTCTCTTTCAGGCATGCAGGTAGGGGAAAGCTGCCTGGTCACAGGAGCCGGAATGATCGGGCTTTGCCTGATACAGGCGGCTTCGGCAGCTGGTGCGGTACCCGTATTGGCGATGGACATCAATGAGCAGCGGCTGGAGCTCGCTAAGGAGCTGGGAGCTGACATCACCCTCCTGCCCGACAGCGGGGATACAGAAAAGAGAGTGGCAGAGGCCACCTCCGGAAGGGGAATTGACGTGGTTTTCGAAGCAGTGGGTATCGCCCGGACGGTAAACAGTTCGATTGAACTGGTACGAAAGGGTGGCAGGGTCATTCTGGTAGGGAACCTGGCGAAAAATATCGACTTTCCGTTGCAGAGCGTGGTCACCCGGGAAATTACGGTCCAGGGAAGCTGCGCCATCCGGGGAGAATATGATGCCGCCCTCAGATTGATCAGCAAGGGAAAAATTAAGGTTGACCCGCTGATCTCTGCAGTTGCACCGCTATCTGAGGGCGCCGACTGGTTTAAAAGGCTATACGATAAAGAACCCGGGCTGAATAAGGTCATTCTTGTTCCCTGAAACAGGAAGTACCCCCTGTTAAGTCAAAAATATCAACTGCCACTAAGACTTTAAGAAACCGAATTACGCAAAACAATTAATATCTGTTACTTAATCAAGGTGCATCCATTGGTTTTTTGTCGTTACCTGCCTTGATGGCAAAAGAGTTTTCTTTGCACATTCGTGCATTCGTGGCTACCTTGCTATGCTTTCGGAGTAGAATCAAAATTAAATATCATGAGTGAATTATCGAAAATATTCAACATCGCCATTTTGGGTTGCGGAAAAGTAGCCCACCTGCATGCAAAGGCTATCAGTGAAATACCCAATGCCCGGCTGGGAGGCGTTTGGAGCAGGAGCCAGTCGTCGGCTGAATCTTTTGCAAAACACTATTCAACCGTGAGTTACCGGTCGGTGACCGAATTGGTCAGGAATGAAAATATAGACCTGGTCATTGTCTGCACCCCCCACCCCTTCCATGTTGACCCAACCACCGAAGCTGCCCTGTCGGGCGCGCACGTGCTGGTTGAAAAGCCACTGGCCGTTTCTCTTGAAGATTGCGACCGGATGATCGAAGTGTGCCGTTCTGCCCGGGTCAAACTGGGAGTAATCAGTCAGCGGCGCTGGTATGCCCCGGTCATGCGGGTCAAAGAAGCCATCGACTCCGGCAAAATCGGGGCACCTGCCCTGGGGACTGTCACCATGCTGGGGTGGCGCGACCGTGCCTATTACGAGGCTGATGCCTGGCGGGGCACCTGGGATATGGAGGGTGGCGGCGTGCTGGTCAACCAGGCTCCGCACCAGCTCGACCTGCTGCTCTGGTTTATGGGGGAGATCGACGAGGTCTATGGCATCTGGAAAAACCTGAACCACCCCTACATCGAAGTGGAGGATACAGCCCTGGCCATCATCAAATTTAAAAGCGGAGCTATTGGCAATATCATCGTCAGCAATTCACAAAAACCAGGGATTTACGGGAAGGTGCATGTACACGGAACCAACGGGGCCTCAGTGGGCGTGCAAACCGACGGCGGAGCCATGTTCATAGCCGGAATGTCGGGCATCCTTGAACCACCGGTCAACGATCTCTGGTCGGTACCGGGGGAGGAAAACCTGCTGGAGCAGTGGAAAAAAGAAGACGGAGAATTCTTTCAAAGCATCGATCCGATGGTTTATTACATGAAACTGCAGATCGCCGACTTCCTGGAAGCGCTGCAAACCGGCAGGGAACCCCTCGTTGGTGCCAACGACGGACGCAGGGTAGCACAGTTATTTAATGCAATATATCAGTCTACTCTAGAGAACAGGCCAGTAAAGGTAAATTAGCAATAGCTTTACAAAATCCGGAAAGAATTCCGTATTTTGTCATCCACTAAACCATAGGTTATGTCGGTTGGATTTATAGTTTTCCTTGTCGTTTCGGCAGTCGCGCTGCTGCTGTTTTTCGTTTTAAAACTGAAAATCAGTGCATTTATTTCCCTCCTGATTACGTCTATATATGTGGGAATACTGGCCGGTATGCCTCTCAGCGGGGTGCTGAAGAGCATTCAGGACGGCATGGGAAGTACGCTGGGTTTTGTGGCTACAGTAGTCGGACTGGGAGCCATCTTCGGGCAGATGCTTGAAAGTTCGGGCGGTGCCGAATCCCTGGCCCGGCACCTGATTAAAAAGTTTGGCCAGGACAAAGCGCCCTGGGCCATGGTAACCACCGGATTTCTAGTTGCCATTCCAGTGTTCCTCGATGTGGGGTTTATCATCCTTGTGCCCATCGTCTATGCCCTTTCACGGGATACCAACCGGTCCCTGCTCTATTACGCCATACCATTGCTGGCCGGATTGGCAGTAACCCACAGCTTTATGCCGCCAACCCCGGGGCCGGTTGCTGTTGCAGACATTATCAACGCTCAGTTGGGCTGGGTCATATTTTTCGGGTTCCTTCTGGGAATCCCCACTGCCATAATTGCAGGCCCCATATGGGGCCGATACATATCAAAAAAGATTATCCTCCAGCCACCAGCCGATTTCCTGAACTCTTCCGCTGAAATCAGTAAAGATGAGAACCTGCCTTCATTCAGAATGATAGCCATCATCATTGGCATTCCTTTGTTTCTGATACTCCTCAACACCCTCAGCAGCGTCATGGTGGCCAAAAATGTAGTAGAAAAATCGCTGCTCACCGATGTGGTGGAATTTGTCGGACATCCGTTTTCGGCGCTGATTATTGCTACCCTGACGGCTATCTATTTTTTGTGCATTAAGCGGGGAATGCCGCGGCAAGTCATCCTGGACCTCAGCACCAAAGCTCTGGGACCGGCCGGCATCATTATTCTGATTACCGGAGCCGGCGGCGCATTGAAACAGATACTGGTCGACAGCGGTATCGGAAAAATGATGGCCGAGTCGATTGCAGATTCAGCATTATCACCCATTCTGCTGGCATGGATTCTGGCCGCTCTGGTGAGGGTCACCCAGGGATCGGCCACTGTAGCCATGATCACTGCAGCCGGCATTATCGCGCCGGTGCTGGAAGTATTTACATTAAGCGATCCGGCACGCGCACTGGTCGTTATTGCCATCGCCTCAGGGGCTACCATTTTGTCGCATGTTAACGACAGCGGGTTCTGGCTGGTGGGCAAATACCTGGGAATGAACGAAAAACAGACACTCCAGTCGTGGACGGTCATGGAAACGATTATTGCTGTGTGCGGGCTTTGCTTTGCATTGATTGCAGGGTTGTTTGTCTGAAAAAGAGTTACAGGGATAGCATTGGGAGAGCGAAAAGAATCGAGAGATACTGGCCACCGAAGGTGCCGGACAAGGAGATGACCAAAGCAGTGCAGAGGCACCCTTATACAGATTATGAATATTGCTGTCACCTGCACAGAAAATGCCGATTATAATTAAAAAAAATATTGAAATTGGAAATATTTATCAGAAAATACGAAGAAATAGCTGTCGATGAGCTATACGACATCCTGCAACTGCGTAGCGAAGTCTTTGTGGTGGAACAAGCCTGTGTTTACAACGATCTGGATGGGCTGGATAAAATGGCGGCACACCTCTGGATTTCTGACGGCGGGGCGGTAATTGCCACGGCCAGAATATTGCCAGCGGGCGTCCGCTTTCCGCAGGTTTCCATTGGTCGCGTGGTGGTACATCCCAAATACCGGGGCAGGGAGACCGGTAAATTGATTATGCGCCGCGCCATAACATACGCACAGGAGACTTTCCTCGCCGCGGAAATAAAAGTCAGTGCCCAGCTTTACCTGAAGAAATTCTACGAAGAACTGGGCTTCCGGGTTGTTACAGAGGTTTACGATGAAGACGGTATTCCACACATTGGCATGTTCTGGAACAAAGGATTGTATATCTGATATATAATCTTGGTGAGTCCTTTGTGGCTTGGTGCCTTGGTGGCAGAAAAAGGCTTTTCGGAGCAGACTCAATATCTGCAGATGCTGTTTACCAGAGGAGGTCCTTCACTTTTTGACGGTGAAATGTGCTTTTTAAACATCCCGGGCAGGTGGCAGTTTTCAGCCTGTTGATGTTGGTAAGTTTCAGCCTTCTTTTACAATGGGTACATTTAAATTCATTGTCATGCAGCAGTTGCTCCCCTGAAAAAATATTGACCTGGGTTTTATTGTACAATATCTTGCAATGCGGGCATTTATAGACCTGAAAGGATGCTCCTATAAGGATACCGGGGTTAACCTTAGCCAGAGCCACAATTTTTTCGTGGATTTTGTAATGAAACAGTTTGTTATTACCTGAAACATACTCTTCGAAAGATTGCGGTTTTACCTGAAAACCCGGCCCTTGCATAAATACCTCTTCGAATTGGCAGTGGCTGCATAAATAAGAACACGAGTATCCGGTCATAACTTATGGTTAAAGGTGAAAAACCAACTTTACTGTGAAACCTGACAGAAGACAGGCAGTGAGGTAAAAATAAAAAAAAACTGATTATAAAATATATACATCTGATAATACCTCAATTAGCCGTTAAAATCAGGCCGTAGTGCAACTTAGAGTGGTGTGATCCGGTTAAATGAGGAAAAAAGTGGCGTTGAAAGCGGCATATCGACAATAAACCGGAGGACACAGCAAAGAAAAAACTGTTGTACAACATATTCCTGTGCCCATTTTATTTTCTGCCAGAACAAATTATTTACTTATTTTGAGCCCTCTGTTTTTAGAATGGTTTTAAATAGCAGCCGGCAATGGTTTTGTTTTTTGTAATAAGCGCCTGCCGGTGTACATTTGCAGCCTGAATTAGTTTTTAAACAACGAATTTAAAATAGACATTTATGAGCAAATTTTTCTCAGCGTCGATTGGCCGTAAGTTTTTGATGGGTATCACCGGATTGTTCCTGATGCTCTTCATCATCGTCCATCTGACGATAAATCTCTTGTTGATATTTGACGACACAGGTGACCTTTTCAATAAAGGTGCTCATTTTATGGCTACCAACCCGGCTGTAAAAATTATGGAACCCTTATTGGGGATTGGCTTTTTAATTCATATTATCTGGTCTTTTCTTATCTCCTGGGAAAACTGGAAAGCCCGCCCGGTGAAATACAATAAACAGGATTTGTCGAACGCCAGCTCATGGGCATCGCGCAACATGCTGATTCTTGGATCATTGGTACTTGTATTCCTTGTTATACATATCATCAACTTTTACTGGAAAATTAAGGTTACAGGATCTCCTTTACTGGCTGAAACCAATGTTGGAGGCGAGATGATCGAAAACACATACAACCTGGTCAGTTCACTATTTATTGGCAGCTGGTTATACAGCATGCTGTATGTTTTTGGCGGATTATTGCTCGGACTTCATGTGATGCATGGCTTTTGGTCCTCTTTCCAGACGCTGGGACTTAACAATACCATCTGGATGAGCCGTCTTCAGCTGGCTGCAAAAATTTACGCCATCATTATAGCGGTGGGTTTCTCGGTAATCCCGCTCTATTTTGTTATTAAGTTTTAAACAAAAAACTATTCCTGTTATGCAAAAACTCGATTCAAAGATACCTGAAGGACCAGTCGCGGAAAAGTGGTCACGCCATAAAACCGCCATAAAAGTAGTGAGCCCCGCCAACAAACGTAAGCTTGATATCATTGTGGTTGGCACCGGTCTTGGCGGAGCTTCTGCTGCTGCTTCACTCGCTGAACTGGGCTATAACGTGAAGGCGTTCTGTTATCAGGACAGCCCGCGCAGGGCACACTCCTTTGCCGCTCAGGGCGGTATCAATGCTGCCAAAAATTACCAGAACGATAACGACTCTGTTTTCCGGCTCTTCTACGATACCGTAAAGGGAGGTGACTACCGTGCCCGCGAAGCAAATGTTTACAGGTTAGCCGAAGTGTCGCCCAATATTATCGACCAGTGCGTTGCTCAGGGAGTGCCATTTGCACGCGAATACGGCGGATTGCTTGACAACCGCTCATTCGGCGGCGTATTGGTAAGTCGTACATTTTATGCCCGCGGTCAAACCGGACAACAATTGCTTTTAGGGGCATACCAGGCCCTC